>CAIOJS010000259.1 GCA_903858655.1 uncultured bacterium
CAGGTATCTCTGTGAATGCACAAAGCAGTAGTCCGTTGTTGAGATTTCTCAATACGGTGTCTGCGAATCTCTTTCGAAATTGTAGTTGGATCTTTTACAATCCCCCTGTGTTAGGATAGTTGTCGTGTGGTATATAAAATGTTATACTACAAAGATGAGGAGCGATGACTATGGAAAAGGGAAAGAAAAATTCAAAGGCAACCTATACGCAAGAGTTTAAGGATTCAATGGTAAAGAAAATGTTACCACCAGAGAGTATGCCTGTGGCTGAATTATCAAAAGAAACAGGGGTAAGCAAAGCGGCTTTACATGCATGGAAAACAAAGACAGCCGCAGGCGGGAATGTAATTTCAACAAGCAAGCATAGTGAAAAGTATTCATCGAAAGAGAAATTTTTAATAGTGCTTGAAAGCTATTCAATGAACGAATCTGCTCTTGCTACATATTGCCGTACAAAGGGGCTTTATGTGGAGCAAATCAAGCAATGGCGTGATATTTGTGCAAGTGCAAATGCTAATTCCGAAAAGTCCTCCAAGGATCTTAGAACAGAGCTACATATAGAAAAAGCAAAGGTTAAAGACCTCGAAAAAGACCTGAATAGAAAAGAAAAAGCACTTGCGGAAACAGCTGCATTATTGGTGCTTAGAAAAAAATTACATGCGATTTGGGGGGATCCAGAGGGCGAATGACTAACGCCTCGGATCGCATTAAGGCAATAGAGTTGGTCAAGGAAGCCCAGGATTCAGGTGCTCGTTTAGAGCCGATTTGCGAAGAATTAAATATAAGCGTTAGGACTTATCAGCGCTGGGTTCTTGATGGGGAAATTCATTTAGATAAACGCCCAACAGCCGACCGTCCAGCACCTAAAAATAAGATAACTGACGAGGAATATAATAGAATTATTGAAATTTCAAACAGTTCAGAATATGCCAGCATGCCACCATCACAGATAGTTCCGTCACTTGCCGACAAAGGTGAGTACATAGCATCAGAATCAACCTTTTATCGCACTTTGCGTCAAGAAGATATGCAGAAGCACCGTGGACGTAGCAAACCGCCCGTTAAATCAGTACCGACGACACATATTGCTACTGCACCAAATCAACTATGGTCATGGGATATTACATGGCTTGCTGCAGCTGTTTTAGGTATGTATTTTAAACTTTATTTAGTCTTAGACATATATAGTAGGAAAATAGTAGCGTGGGAAATATGGGAAGAAGAAACTGGCGAACACGCTGCAAATCTTATAGAAAAAGCAGTAATTTCCGAGAAAACCTGTGGTAGACCAGTAATCCTACATTCGGATAATGGTAGCCCAATGAAGTCAGCCACACTGCTTGCCACACTCGAGAAACTATGTGTTGCAGCTTCTTATTCAAGACCAAGGGTAAGCAATGATAATCCCTATTCTGAATCGATATTCAGAACGTGCAAATACCGCCCAGATTTCCCGTACAAGGGATTTGCAAGCATTGAAGATGCACGAGATTGGGTTAGTCGGTTTGTGCATTGGTACAACAATATTCATCACCACAGTGGCATTAAATTTGTTACGCCAAATGAACGTCATAGTGGTAAAGCAGATGA
>CAIOJS010000260.1 GCA_903858655.1 uncultured bacterium
ACATTTGGCGCAAAAAAACCATCCCACCCCATGGTGTAATCTCTTTATTGGTAAAGGATATATCAAATTCCATAACTCATTTTTTTCTAATGCTACGCATTAGGATTTTGAAGCAAAAATAATCATTTATTTTCTATTGCCGAATTTGGGTTAAACACACAATCGCGAATCCAAATAATTAAATGCGAATCTTAAACATCGCTTCGCGAATCAGAATTATACACTCAGAATCGAAAAAATTATTTGCGGGTTTCGATCATGAGTTGGAGCATTTTGATGGCGGCTTCGGGGATTTTGGTTCCGGGACCGAAGATTGCTAGGGCGCCTGCTTTGTAGAGGTAGTCGTAGTCTTGTGCGGGGATGACGCCTCCGACGATGACCATGATGTCGGGGCGGCCGAGTTTGTGCAGTTCGAGGATGACTTGTGGGACGAGGGTTTTGTGTCCGGCAGCTAAGCTGGATACGCCGAGGACATGGACGTCGTTTTCGACGGCTTGTTTGGCGGCTTCGGCAGGGGTTTGGAAGAGGGGACCGATGTCCACGTCGAAGCCGATGTCGGCATAGCCTGTTGCGACGACTTTGGCGCCGCGGTCGTGCCCGTCTTGTCCCATTTTGGCAATCATGATGCGGGGACGGCGCCCATCGAGGGCAGCGAATTGGTCGGCAAGTTGGCAGGCAGTTTTGTAGGTTTGGTCGTTGCGGGATTCGGAGGAGTAAACGCCTGAAATGGTTCGTATGACGGCTTTGTAGCGTCCAAATACGGTTTCGCAAGCGGAGGATATTTCGCCTAATGTGGCGCGATGACGGGCAGCCTGAATGGCAAGTTCGAGGAGGTTTCCTTTGCCGGATTGGCAGGCTTGGGTGATGGTTTGGAGTATGTTTTGTACTTCTTGGTTGTTGCGGTTTGCTTTGAGTTGGTTGAGTCGAATGATTTGAGATTCGCGGACGGCGGTGTTGTCCACCTCGAGGGTAGCCATGGGTGCTTCTTTTTGGAGGCGATATTTGTTGACGCCGACGATGGTGTCCTTGCCGGAATCAATGCGAGCTTGTTTGCGTGCAGCGGCTTCTTCGATGCGCATTTTGGGCAAGCCGGTTTCGATGGCTTTTGCCATGCCACCCAATGCTTCTACTTCTTGAATGAGGGTCCAAGCTTTGTGTGCTAGCTCGTTGGTGAGGTGTTCGACATAGTAGGATCCGCCCCAAGGGTCAACGACTTTGCAGATGTTGGTTTCTTCTTGGAGGAAGATTTGGGTGTTGCGGGCGATGCGTGCGGAGAAATCGGTGGGGAGGGCGATGGCTTCGTCGAGGGCGTTGGTGTGGAGGGATTGGGTGTGACCGAGGGCAGCACCGAGGGCTTCGACACAGGTTCGGGCGATGTTGTTGAAGGGGTCTTGCTCGGTGAGGCTCCAACCGGAGGTTTGGCAGTGGGTGCGGAGGGCTAAGGATTTGGGGTTTTTGGGGTTGAAGGTGTTGACGAGCTTAGCCCAAAGCATGCGAGCGGCGCGGAGTTTGGCGACTTCCATAAAATGGTTCATGCCGACGCCCCAAAAAAATGACAGACGCGGGGCAAAGGAATCTATGTCCATGCCTGCATTGACACCGGCGCGGAGATATTCTAAGCCGTCGGCAAGGGTGTAGGCTAGCTCGATGTCGGCGGTGGCGCCTGCTTCCTGAATGTGGTAGCCGCTGATGCTGATGGAGTTGAATTTGGGCATGTTTTTGGAGCTGAACTCGAAGATGTCAGCAATGATTTTCATGGAGGGCAAAGGGGGATATATATAGGTGTTGCGTACCATGAATTCTTTGAGGATGTCGTTCTGGATGGTGCCGCTGAGTTTTTCCATGGGGACGCCCTGTTCTTCGGCAGCAACGATATAGAATGCCAATACGGGCAATACGGCGCCATTCATGGTCATGGAAACGGACATTTTGTCGAGGGGGATGTTGTCGAAGAGTATCTTCATATCAAGAATGGAGTCGATGGCAACACCTGCTTTTCCGACATCGCCGACGACGCGTTCGTGGTCGGAGTCGTAGCCGCGATGTGTAGCCAAATCAAAAGCGACGGACAAGCCTTTTTGCCCTGCCGCCAAATTGCGACGATAGAAAGCATTGGATTCTTCGGCGGTGGAGAAGCCTGCATATTGGCGAACTGTCCAAGGTTGCATGACATACATGGTGGCGTAAGGTCCACGCAAAAAAGGTGAGAGCCCTGCGGCATAGTTGAGATGTTCCATGCCCGCGAGGTCGTCGTGGGTGTAAACGGGTTTCAAGGGAATCTGCTCAGGAGTGAGCAAAGGGATTGCAGTTGAGGGGGAGTCGGTCTTAGGGCTTCGAATTGGGGAAGCTTTGTAAGATATGTCTTGGAAATTGGGACGCATGGTTATTAAGTTTACTATTACGAATTTACTTTATCTCTACGAATTACGAATGTTCTAATTACGAATTACGAATCTACGAATTTTGAATTTACGGATTGACTAAAATTAATTTCTGAAATTTAGTTAATGCGTCAACAACATTGAGGCGGGCATGGATGAAGTCATCAACACCGGCGGCTTTCAGTTGGTCGAGGATGTCTTTGGGATAGCCTGCTATGACTAGCTGAATGTTGGGGTTCGCTAGCTTGGTAGCGGTGGCTAAGAGGGGAGCATATTCAGCATATTCTTCGTCAGAGCTGCAAATCACCACGATGTTGGCTTTGGATTTGACGATGAGTTTCACGGTGGCATCAATGTCTTTTGACAGATACTCTTCCATCATCTCGTAGCCTGCACAGCCAAAGAAGTTGGTGGCGAAGGTGGTGCGAGCTTTTCGCATGGCTAAATTGCCATAGGAAGCTAAGAACACTTTCGGACGACTGCCTCCTGCGTGCACAAATTTCTCGGTAGCTAGCCTGATTTCTTCAAAAGCTTCGGCTCCGCGATACATATTGAGATAAGCATTTTCATCTTTGACGGGGATGAAACGGATTTCTTTCAGCATGTTTTCGTTTAAATTGGGAAAGATGTTAGTGCCGAGTATGGGCGATTTGCGCATGGCGATGTCGAGGTTGCGTTGGGCTGCCACCGTTTCGATGTCGCGCTTGAGGTTGCCGTTTTCCATCTCCACGAGTATGCCTCCCGCTTCTTCTATTTGCTGAAACTGTTGCCAAGCACGTTGGGCAATTTCGTCGGTCAATGATTCGATATAATAAGAACCTGCTGCGGGGTCAATCACCTGACCGAGATAGGCTTCTTCCTTCAAAATGATTTGGATATTGCTTGCAATGCGTGCGCTAAATTCGTCGGCTTCGGTATAAATATTATTGAAGGGCAAAATGGTCATGGCGTTGGCGCCTCCAATAGCCGCCGACATACATTCGGTGGTGAGGCGCAACACATTCACATAAGGGTCGTAGATGGATTTGTTCCAAGTGCCGCTCGTGGCATGAACCTCCACCTTCAGCGAATTGGGATTCTCGAGTTTGTGTTGCTCTGCCATGCGCGCCCACAACAAACGTGCAGCACGCAACTTGGCAATTTCCATAAAATAGTTGGAACCGATGCCGAAGGTGAGTTGAATGTCGGCACACACATCATCAATCGGCAAGCCGCGCTCGGTCATCTGCACTATATATTCATTCGCTGAAGCCAAGACATACGCCAACTCCTGCACAGCCGTGCCTCCTGCATTATAGAAATGAACGCCGTTTACATTCAACACTTTAAAATGGGGCAAATGCGCTTTGATGTATTTGATTAATGTGGCGGCTTCGTTAAAATTGTCGTCTTTGCTGTTGTAGTAGTATCCATGAAATAAATAAAAAGCGATAGAATCGAAATTGAAGGAACCTTTCACCTTCTGTGGATCGAAGCCTGCTTTGCCCACAAATTCTATCAACAAATCTGCCAAAATAGAATAGGAATGGGATGAAAAGAAATGGACGCTGATTTCTTCCAAATTGATGCCTTTGAGCAATTTCGCCAACTCCTGACGGTAGGCAAGCTCTTTGACCTTGAAACTGATTGCCATAGCACCTCGGGCGATGGCTTTCATTGCTTGTTGGTTGGCTTTGCCCACATCTTTCACCACAATTTCTTCGCGTATCTGCCACACATTGTTCTCATCTTTGTTGCCGCGCACAAAAGGATACTGCCCGGGCAAAGCCTGCTGATAGGCAAAGACCTCACTGTCTTCCGCACGATAATAGGGCTTCACTTTTATGCCTTCGTAGGTGTTCCAAATAAGTTTTTTCTCATAATCAGCACCTTTCAAATCTTCGGCTATCTTCTGTTCCCAAGCTTGGGTGCTGATGGGCGGGAATTCCGAGAACAGGGTTTGGTCATTCGTATCTTTGTTCATATATATAAGCTGTAAAATATTCGCCGCAAAAATACTAATTTATATGAGATAGCAAGAGAAAAATCATTTTTTTTAAGTTGATTGAGTTAATTAGGTTGATTGAGTTAATTAGTTAATTGGTGTAAGTTCAGAGTTCGTGGTTCAGAGTTCATAGTTTGTCCATGCCTAAATAAGGTTGACCGTTTTTACTCATGTTTCAATAATTTTAGAAATATTTCTGCACGAATTAAAAATATATTACTTTTGTCCTATACTAAGCTATGGAGCATGTTTGTAACAAAATTTTGATATTATGTTTGAAGATGAGGAAAATGACAAGACCAATTATAAAACCTTGCCCATCTTTCTGAAAGGAAGAGAAATATCGGATGTGGCAAATCGAATTGGCGACCTGATTCCCGAGGATGATTTGCATCTTCAGGATATTAAAGGTCGGATGATGGTGGATGCTGCGCAACTATATATAAAGGTAGCAGGGGCAGAATCGGGAGGTTTATACGATATAAAAATTGAAGCGGCAAGCATAATACGTAAATCGGCACATGATTTGATTTTGAGTTATCATTCGTTAAAAATGTTTGGTTTTAAAGAAGTGGAGTATTTCAACATTGTGAGAGATTTGGTGGAGGAATATCGCTTGTTGTTTATAGATTGGGTGGCAGGTTTTGACAAATGGAATTATTGTACTGACCGTTGGGGTTTGTTTAATCCTCCCGGCGTTGGACCTTTTGATAAAGACCCTGACGATGATATTCCATTTGATGGTAATCTCTTTGATGGTTTGGACTGAATGATTCCTTGTTAGTTGGGGATCCAAGAAATTAGGAATTTGACAAAAGGTTTTTATTAATTGTAATTCATCAAATAAAAGAAATGAAATAAGAAAAATGCATCCATGAGAATCTGGTCACTACATCCTAAATATCTCGACGCGAAAGGGCTCGTTGCGCTGTGGCGCGAGACATTGCTGGCAAAACATGTGTTGGAAGGAAGCACGCGCGGTTATAAACATCATCCGCAATTGCATAGATTTCAGGCTGCCGAAAAGCCTTTGGAAGCTCTTAATCAATACCTAAGCATAGTATGGGAAGAGGCACAAGCACGCAACTATCATTTCGATAAAGACAAAGTCAATTGGGATTTTAAGCATACTTTCCTACCCCTGACACAAGGACAACTGGACTACGAAATGGTGCATCTGCTGAAAAAACTTCAAACCCGCGATGTTGGGAAATATGAGGAATTGGTGGAAATGAAAAGCTGGGAAGCGCATCCTTTGTTTCGTATCATTGAAGGGGATATTGAGCCTTGGGAAATCATGACAAAATAAGACCCAAATTTCAAATTCAAAGTTTCAAGTACCAAGATTCAAGGATAGCTCCTACTGTATTAACCCCAACAAAACATGACATTGTATGTCGAGACAGGTTACGAATAGGCAACCTCATGATGCTTTACTTTATTTTGTCAACGCTTGTTTGAGATTAAAATAAAAAAAATTTTCACAACTTGTATCATCGAATGATAATTTGTTATAATTTTGTCGCGTGAATAAAAAAACATTAACACTTATATAAAATTAAAATAGTATGGAAAAAAGAACCATTGTAACTATGCCCGGTGATGGCATAGGCAAACCTGTATTGGACGAGTGCATCCGCGTGTTGGATGCCGTTGGATTTAAAGCGAATTATGTGAACGGCGACATCGGCTGGGAGTTTTGGTGCAAAGAAGGCAACCCGCTGCCCGAGCGCACTATCAAGCTGTTGGAAGAACACAAAATCGGACTGTTTGGCGCCATCACCTCCAAACCAAAAGACAAAGCAGCCGCCGAATTGGCGCCTGAGTGGCAAGGCAAAAACATACAGTATTATAGCCCTATTGTTGCCATGCGTCAGCATTTCGATTTGGATTTGTGTATGCGTCCGTGCAAAACTTTTCCGTCGAACCCTTTGAATTTCATACGTCGCGGTGCAGGCACTTCGATTGAAGAACCTGTGGTGGATGTGATGATTTTCCGCCAAAACACCGAAGGGCTTTATGGTGGCGTGGAATGGACCAACCCTGGGGATCAGGTGTATGATGCCCTGATGACACACCCCAAGTTTCGCGAAAACTTTGCATGGTGTCCGCGTCCCGACCTGGCGGTTTCCACGCGTATCTTTACGAGGAAATATACCACACGGATTGTGAGAGCAGCCTTTGAATATGCCAAAAATCGTGGCTACAGCAAAATCACCGTATGCGAAAAGCCCAACGTAATCCGCGAAACCTCGGGGATGATGCTGAAAATTGCGCAAGAGATGTCGAAAGCCGACTATCCTAACATCTGGGTTGAAGACGTGAATATAGATGCTATGATGATGTGGTTGACCAAGAATCCTGAAAACTATAACGTTATAGTGGCAGGCAATATGTTTGGCGATATCGTTTCCGACGGATTTGCCGGACTGGTAGGCGGTTTAGGATTTGCATGCAGTGCCAATATCGGACCTGAAGTAGCCGTGTTTGAACCTACGCACGGTTCGGCACCAAAGTATGCTGATTATCCTGTTTCTATTGTCAATCCAATTGCGATGATACTTTCGGCTGTGATGATGCTCGACCATATTGGCGAAAGCGACATGGCAGCCCGCATCAAAAAAGCGGTTTCGGAAGTGGTGGCAGAAGGCAAAGTGAAAGCCTACGATATGTTGAAGATGAAAGGCACGCCCGATGTAATTAATCAGGGATCGGCTTCCACTAAGGCAATGGCGGATGCGGTAATCGCAAAATTGTAAACAATTTCCGTTTATAATAACATACAAAACAGATTGATGTTTTTCATTTCTTTTGAATCTCTTCAATCTGTTTTGTTATGTCAATGAGATATAATTTGATGATGAAATCAATAAAACCAAAGCATATTATGATAAGCCTTTTGGTGGCTATGCTGTTGGTTTTATGTGTTTCGGGCAGAAGTCAGAATAATCAGCCACCCAAGGAAGCCATACAATGGAAAACCCTTGATGTGGGACTTTCCATTGCCGAACTTCCGGGACCTTTCGTTTCTAAATATTCCGATTCGAAGGTGACGGTGGTGAAGATTAATCCTGATAATTTTGATTTTGATTTGATAGTTGCCACCGAAAGCGACACGACCCTAAGAACCATCAAAGATTGGTGTACATTGAAGCACCTTTGTGGAGCCATAAATGCCGGGATGTATTCTTTGAAAGACAATATCACTGCGATGGGTTATATGCAGAACTATACATTCGTGAACAATCCCGTGGTGAAAGAAAACTTTAATGCATTGGCGGTATTTAATCCCAAGAATGCGTCGCTGCCGTCGTTTCAAATTGTGGATATGACAAATCAGGATTGGAAAGGCATCCTTGAAAACTACAATTGTTGTTTTCAATCTATACGCATGATTGATAATATGGGGAATGCCATTTATTGGAACCATAAGCCGATATTAAGTTGCAGCATGTGCGTTCTTGCAAAAGATAAAGCAGGCAATGTTTTGTTTTTATTTGCGCGCTCCCCCTATAATGCCAATGAGTTTATTGATTTTATGTTAGCTGCGGATTTGAATATACAAACGGCGATGTATCTGGAAGGTGGACCTGAAACTTCAATTTATGTAAAGGCTGCAGATATAGAACTGTGTAAGTTTGGCAGCTATGTGTCCGGCTTAAATCCTGACGATGACAATGTGGAATTGTGGAAATTGCCAAACATATTGGGGTTTCATAAAAAGGTTGCGAATTAAAAAAGAGGATAATGTATCAGCGATTAAAGAAAAACAAAACTATCAGATACACCACAATAACAGTGATTTTGCTGTTTGCGTTGAATGGTTTTGTGCTCACTTCGGCTTTTATTGGTATCAAACTTCATTTATTCAACGATCCTGGTGCCGTTGATTATAACGATCGCTATTTTCAGAAAATGGACGATGACCTTAGCACCCTTCAAACGGATACTACCAAAAATGAAGTGTCGCGCATCGCAAAGTTTTATGCAAAGCTCAATGTGTTAAACGAGTATTACCCGCTAAATGCACAATTGATTCACAAGGCTTATGTGCAACACAAAAATATTGCCTTGGCTGAACGCATGATAGATGCCATCAACCTGAGCATGATTGATAGCAATGCGTATAATTCGAAAATCATTGAATGCAATCTCTTATATTCCAGAGAAACCACCACGACATCAAAAAGTTCCAATTTGTTCGAATGGATGAATATTCCCGAGTGGTCGGATTTTAAGATTGCTGTAACCAAAGATTCTAAACTGATTGATAGCGCTTCCATAGCTATGAATGTGGAGCCACGTTTGGTGGTTTGTGTGTTGATGGGCGAACAGATGCGTTTGTTTAACTCTTCACGGGAGATGTATAAGAAGGTTATCAGCCCTTTAAAGATTCTATCCGTAGAAGCTAACTTTGCGTTGGGTGTGACGGGTATCAAAGAGGAAGCGGCTATCCATGCCGAAAGGTATCTGAAAGATTCGGCTTCTATCTTTTATCCCGGGAAGAAATATGTTCATCTGTTGGATTTCAACTCGGGTGATATCACCAAAGAACGCTACGATAGGCTTGTCAATTATCGAAATCATTATTACTCCTATCTTTATGCAGCCGTTATTTTGAAAGAAATCAGGCAGCAATGGAAACGTTCGGGTAATGACATATCCAATCGTCCTGAGATATTGGCTACCTTATATAATGTGGGCTATGCGGTGTCTGTTCCAAAGAAGAATCCGTCGGTGGGTGGTTCTACTATAAAAATTCATGATAAAAATTATACATTTGGAGCTTTAGCTTATGAATTTTATTATTCGGGCGAGCTTGCAGATATTTTTCCTTATAAACCCAATTATTGGTGATAGAAATAAAAAATACTAACTTAAAACAAAAGAAAATGAATGCAGAAGTATTAGAACTATGGCCCGAGCTTTTATGGATTAACGATGAATCCTTGAGAGCAGCAACAGCCAAAACCTGGGAGCTTGCCCTTGAAAAAAGTGTGCTCACAGTAAAAGATTTGAACACAATTCCCTTCACTCTGCTCTGCGGACCTGATTTGAAGGTCACCTTTATGGGACACAAACGGGCAGTGGTGCATATTGCAAAAGACTGTGGTGACCAAATGAATATGTTTTTTAAAGAAGACCTTCCTGTTAATATGGATGTGTTGATTGCCGGCTCTATCCTTGCCGATGTGGGAAAACTGCTCGAATACGAACTGAAAGATGGCAAATCAGTTCAAGGGAAATATGGAAAGTATTTGCGTCATCCGTTTAGCGGCGTATCATTGGCAGAACAATGCGGTGTTCCTGCGGAGGTTTGTCACATCATTGCTACCCATGCGGGTGAAGGCGATATGGTGAAAAGAACCACCGAAGCTTTCGTTGTGCATCATGCAGATTTCATGACCTTTGAGCCATTTAAAGATAGACTGAAGTAAATTATTTTATTATTTAAAAATACAACAAGAATGACACTCATAGAAAAAATCCTCTCCAAACATTCCAATCTATCAACAGTAAAGCCTGATGATATCATTGATGTGATTATAGATACACGAGCTGCTCGAGATTTCGGCGGTGCTAATGTGGTGAAAAATCTCTTAGATAATGGTCTTACTGTTAATGATTCGAGCAAGACCGTATTTACGTTTGATTGTAACCCCGGTGGTTCTGATCAGAAGTATGCTGCCAACCAACATTATTGCAGACAATATGCTCGCGAAAACAACATTAAAGTGTATGATGTTGATTCGGGTATCGGAACCCATCTTGCCATTGACAGTGGCTTGGCTTGGCCCGGAAGCACCTTTGTTTCTACTGATTCTCATGCTAATATCATGGGTGCCTTAGGTTCTTTTGGACAAGGCATGGGCGACCAAGACATTGCTGCTGCTTGGGCAAAAGGCTTTGTTTGGTTTAAAGTTCCACAATCCGTAAAAATTACTTTCACAGGAAAACGTCCTGCAAATGTATCTGCTAAAGACATCGTTTTGTATCTTCTTGGCATTTTTGGTGCCAATAAACTCTTGGGAACATCGGTAGAAATTTATGGCGAAGAAGCTGAGAAACTCACCCTTGATGAACGCATCACCATTTCATCTATGGCAACGGAAATGGGAGCTATCATCATTTTCTTTACTCCAAATGCTGAAATCATCAAGCATTTCGAAAAAATCACAGAAAATACCATTGAATTGATTAAGGCAGATGACAATGCTGTTTACGAACAAACGCATGAAATTGACATCAGCAAATTTTTTCAAATGGTGGCTAAACCAGGTCATCCACATGATGATACTTCGGTGGAATCGGTGAAAGGCACCAAAATTGACTCTGCGTTTTTAGGAAGTTGCACCAACGGTCGCATTGACGATTTGCGCATTGCGGCAGGAATTCTGAAAGGTAGAAAGGTTGCTCCTCAGGTAGTTCTCAAAGTGGTTCCTGCTACGGATGCTATTTGGAATCAAGCTTTGGACGAAGGCTTGGTGAAAATATTTAAAGATGCCGGAGCGATGGTTTCTAATGCAGGTTGTGCCGGTTGTGCTGCCGGACAGGTGGGTCAAAACGGTCCTCAAGAAGTTACTATAAGCACAGGAAACCGCAATTTTGATGGCAAACAAGGCAAGGGATATGTTTATTTGGCTTCGCCTGCTGTGGTAGCAGCTTCGGCGGTGGCAGGTTTCATCACAACTCCAGATCAACTGCCTAATGAGCCAGCCCTGTTTGGTAAACTTGGCATCATGAAACCTTCAGCAAAGTCTGAGGTGGGCACTAAAACCGAAAAACCATCAGTGGTTCAAGGTAAAGTATGGATTATTAAAAAAGATGATATTGATACCGATATGATTTTCCACAATCGCTATTTGGCTATCACCAACATCAACGAAATGGGGCAATATTCCTTCGATAATCTAAAAGGTTATGAGGATTTTGCAAAAAAAGCCAAGGCAGGAGATATCATCATTACCGCTAAGAACTTTGGTGCAGGTAGCTCACGTCAGCAAGCGGTGGATTGTTTTATTTCTTTAGGAATTTCGTGCATTTTAGCCGAATCTTATGGTGCCATTTATGAGCGTAACGCTATCAATGCAGCTTTTCCGATACTCACATACAAGCCTGAAATGCTTGACTTGCTTGAATTGAATGATGGAGATACCGTCAAGATTGACTTTCTAAGTGGAGAAATCACCAATCTGCAAAACAACAAAACAGCGCATACTAATAAGTTTTATGATGCACAATATCAAATTTATAAAAACGGCGGATTGCTGTAATAATAAAAGGGGCAATCACTTGCCCCTTTTCAATTAATCCTATGTTTGATTTTTCCGCATTGCCTCCACAATTACAACGAAGTTTATCCGCTTCCTTGCAAAAAAACATCACGACTCCTATTATCATTTGCAGCCAAGACCAAATTGCAGCCAACCTTCATCCAATGCTTCATCACTTGGGATTTTTGGCTTCCGATGTCTATTTTCCGGTTAAAGTAAATCATACGTTGGAGGTGATTGCTTGCTTGAATCAACTGAGTACTAATTTCGAAATAGCCTCTTTGGGAGAACTTTCTATCTTAGGAAAGTTGAAGATCCCTGCTCAGCGCATCATATTTTCTAATCCTGTTAAGATTCCCAATCATATCCGTGCAGCTTACCATTATGGCATACGAAACTTTGCTTTCGACACAGAAACGGAATTAAAGAAAATTGCCCTCTATGCTCCTCATTCATCAGTTTTTGCTCGTTTGAGTATATCCAATTTGGGTGCCGAATGGGCTTTGAACGACAAATTTGGCATTCCTCAAACGGAGGTTGTGACGCTGATGAAAAAAGCCATAAACCTGAACCTAAACCCAAACGGCATAGCGTTTCATGTTGGGTGGAATAATAAAAATCCTGATACATATTCAAATGCTATTGGTATCGTTTCAGAACTATTTGAAGAATTGAACCGAAATGACATTCATCTAGAGTTCCTTAATATAGGTGGAGGCTTCCCTGCTCATAATTGCGATTCTTATGCTTTGCTTAATGCTATTGCGCATAAAATAAAACCACAACTTGGTGCTCTTCAAGAGCAATATGACATCCGCATCATTGCCGAACCCGGGTCGTTTTTATTAGCCAATGCTGCCGCTATGGTCTGCAGGGTGGTGGATGTTATTCAACGGGAAAATAAAAAATGGATTTTTCTGGATAGTGGCATCTGTCAAGGATTTCAATGGGTGATGAGTCATATTTCTTATTCAATAATTTATCCTTATGCCATTCAAAAAGAAACTTCATTTCAACATTATATAATAACGGGTCCCACCTGCGACAGCCATGATGTTTTTGCCGAGAACGTTCGACTACCGGACAGCATTAAATCAGGAGATTTTATGTTGGTTTATCCTGCAGGGGCTTATATCAGTTCGGCGCAACATTATAATGGATTTGATTATCCTGAGACATTCCTTGTCTAAGCAAATTGAAAAGACAATTTTGTCATTCAACACACAATTTATATCTTTGCTAAAATTTTAATCATGAAAAACAAACACAGCCTTCTTATTTATCCGTTATTTGCCATAGCATGCACCTTATTTCTTTTTATCAACTGCAAAAGAGATACAGAAATTAAAAACGAAGTATTTGGTTATGAGTTTCTGAAAAAGATACCCGGTTTGTGGCACAGACCTGTCACCTCGACCACTCCGGCAGGAAGCTTTTCCAATTGGTATGTGGACTTTCGTCCCGTTTCGGAAGCGCAAATATCGCAATTCTCCTTGCTCGACACGAATACTATCAACAATATCAGCTTTTTTATTGTGAAACATCAAAATAAATTGAAGGTGGCAATGCGCACCGAAGGCTGTTTTAAGAATCAATGCTGCGTCACGTATGAAGTGATGGATTCGGTGGTGGATGCCGACAATTACTATCGTTTCAGCGACTTTGTGAAGGGGACAAAACGCGCCTGCACGGAGTTCAGATTTAGTCCGGAAGGCATGGTGATGAAGGTTTTTACCAACAAATTCAATACGGTGTATCCTTTGGTGCCTCATTCTACATTCACTGCAACACTCGGGACTAGAGATAATGCCACCGAAGCCACTGCGCATTTCAATTATCCTCAACCCATTATGGTGAAGGATTTCTCGAATGTATTTGACGGCATGACCGAGAGCATTTTCTTTGATTTTGCACACGATCCTTATAACCTGAGTTCGGGATAAGAGTTATCAACATGGGTTGTTCGTAAAATAATGAAATACAAATAAATAGTAGCATTAAAATTGATTATATTTGTAGTACAAACCAACAAAAAATCAAGATCAATGCTACAGGACAAAATTAT
>CAIOJS010000261.1 GCA_903858655.1 uncultured bacterium
AAAATTTATTTTCGATATAATGATAAGAACCAAATGACATGATAAATGACCATTCTTTTTATTGTCAAGCTTGTAATTGCTGATGTAATTTACGCCTCATCTTCCACATCATCCGAATCTGTAATTTCAATGTTTTCTCCAATAAGCTCCGCTACTGGAGTGCCTAAAAAATATCGTTCAATGAAATCCCAACGTTCGGGAGTTGATAATGGCTGCAAGAAAAAATACTCCATGATTGCCATAGAGGTTTGTTGTCGGCGGTCAATCTCTCTGACAATATCATTTGAGTATGTGCCATTGGCTAATTGTTTCAATTTTAAAGGGTCGTTCACGCGAATAAAGATGCCGGGTTTTTCTCCTCCTGATATTTCATAGCTACCTAAATCAAAAGCTTCGAGGATGTATGCCAATTTGATGATGCCTATGTTATGATGCTTTTCATCAATGGCGGGCAAAAACATAGTGCTTGAACGAAAACCTGCACCCATTTTGCCAAAGAGACGATCAAATCTATTGCGTATTTCCGTTTTGATTTGTCGAAATGGACGGTCGAAGATACGAAATTTGTATCCCATGCCTGCTCTTTTTTGCTGTATGAAACAATCGGGTTTCTCAAAACCATGTTGTTTGGAATGGGTGTCGTATATGCTGGAATACATCGAAATAATCATATCGGAAATGCGTTTGGCTGCTTTCGCTGTAATCCCGTCTTTTTGCAACACTTTTGCAAAAGTCTTTTTGTCAAAATACGAATCTCCAAAGGAACTTAAAGCTCTCTCCACCACACCAAATCGTTCAAGCAAGTTTTTAAATGTTGTTGTAGCATCCTCGTTGAAGTTGAAAATGATTCTTATCTGCGGACTTATATTGAAGCCATCTTGTTGAAAAAGCGATTTGTCAAAATATCCCTTCTTGATGAGATTGAAATTTTTATCAGCATGAAACTTTCTCCAAATTTTGTCCAATTCAATAGCATAAACATATTGTTGTTTTGCTTCCGTTTTGGCATGAGGTATT
Organism: uncultured bacterium; assembly: GCA_903858655.1. Classification (GTDB taxonomy): domain Bacteria; phylum Bacteroidota; class Bacteroidia; order Bacteroidales; family CAIWKO01; genus CAIWKO01. Next base: position 1,018 of record CAIOJS010000261.1, read on the forward strand.
TTGGAGGCAAAGTTGGCGTATTTCTTCAGGAATTTGGTGTTTTCATCGAAGTTTACGCGCGCAAAAACAGTGGTGAACAAAGTTCTTGGCTTCGCAAGCATGACATTAAATCGGTATTTTTTCAACAAATCTTTTTCTAATAATAGCAGCGAACTCTTTGCCTTTTGTTCGATGTCCACATTTTCATAATTAAATATATGTTGAAAATCTTCTACCGAAACCATGAAGTTTTTCTTCTTCTTTATTTCTTGAATACGCGAGATTTTCTTCAACACTGAGTGAAGCTGATATTGTTTGATGGACGACATGCTGTATAGAATACGTGTAAATTTTAGATCTTTGATATCATAATCCATCATCGCAGTGCCAACAATGTCGGTTTTGCGGGCTGCCCTTCCAATTTCCTGAACATAATCAGCCAAGTGACCTGAAGGAGCATGATGATATATCAAAGTGATGTCATCAATGTCAACACCCATCCCAAATGCTTTGGTGGCAACCATCACATTCGTTTTGTTGTCCTTAAAATTAAAATACGATTGGTTTTTGCCATCTTTGTCCAAGCCGCCGAAATAGCATGCCGTGTTCGGTTTGGTGTTTGCATCAAGTTTGTCCATGATGTAGGATAATTGATTCGTCCATGGGCAATAGACTATGGTTTTTTGTTCGCTTTTGACAAACTCGCCTATTCTTATGACGGTTTGATCAATCTTTTCTTTTTCATGATAGGTTTCTGTGACGAATGGGCTGATGGCGAATTCAATATTTGTTCGTTTCACCATGCCAATATACATGATAGCATTTTGCATAGAAAGACTGTCCAATGTGTCGAAAACCATATCGTTGGGACCGCCATAAACGGCAGTGGCGGTTAGGGCTAAGACAGGGAATCTGTAGGTTTCGTTATACTTGCGTAAGTTTTTGATATAATAGCCCAAATACCAATAATCCACCCGAAAATCTCTGCCCCATGTGGTTACCAAATGGGCTTCATCAATCACCAACAAACCCAAATCGCGCTTGCCGATGAACATCCCCAATTGATAAGACAACAGCAACTCAGGCGACAGATAGAGCATATCAATTTCGCCATTATGAATTTGGTCAATCACTTCTTGCCTATCTATCAGCGATAATTCGGAGTTGATGTAGGCAACTTTCTGAAAATCTCTTTCTTCTTTCAAAGCATTCACTTGATCTTTCATGAGCGCAATCAAAGGCGAAACCACCACCGTAACCGCATTGTGGTGCTTCGCCAAATAAATGGCAGGGAGCTGAAACAACAAGGATTTGCCTGCGCCTGTGGGTGCTGTCAAGAATATATCTTTGATTAATTGCCCCGATTTGCCCTGCTCAAATTGTTGTATGATGGTTTCGGCAATGGCGCCTTGGTTCAACGAAATAATGTCATTATTCACGCCCGGCTCTGCATATACATCTAAGGTGCGAAAAACACTGCTATGCCAATGGATTTTCAACAACTCATCCAACTCAGGTCTATAGGTAGTGCTTATCTGCTTATCAACCAAAATAAATTTCATAACGATTTGGCAGGAATCTAAGAAAGCTTTCAGCTTGAGCAATTCCGTTTTTGCTTCGTTTGATTGACGCGTGACTTCATCAACGATAATGGTGTCGAAAGTCATGGCTTCGCTCAGTAGGAGGGATACTTTGAACTTCAAATAGTCGTTGCTGTTGGGCAGAAATTTCAAACATTTTGTTTCATCAAAGTCTGTTGTCTTGCTTAAAAATGAAAGCGAAGCATCGGCAGGCACATCAATCAGGAACAAAAATTGGATGTTCTCAGCATCTTGCAACATCCCATCAATATATTGCAGAAAAAGCAGTCCTGCTCGTCGGTTTGCTTTGGAATAATATTGATGGAAGATATCATTTTCGGGGATTTCATCGCCTCGATCAATCAGCACTTCGAAATCTTCAGCTTCCTGAATACTCTGATTCAGATAATCCTCCATAAAGTTATTCTCAATTATAAGTACTTTTTTAGGAATATCCACCAAGGGGTTCGTTTGGGCTAAACATATCAAGCTTTCATACAAAACAGCCACAGGGGCTTCGGCAGTGGCAGCTGTTATATCTTTGATGAACTGTTTAGAAGCTTTTTCAATTTTGTTTAAATCAATACGGTCATGCTCCAAAACCTCTTCGAATCGGTTGGTGAAGCCAAATTCAGTGGCAATGCTTTTGATTTGTGTGTTGGCAAATCCTTTGAAGGCAATGATGTCGAACGTGCCCTTAGACTCTTGAACTCTTTGCTGTAATAGATGTTGAATGGTTCCCATTGTTTTGTGTAATATATATAGAATAAAAAGGATGAAATATCGGCTATGAAATATGATTTTTGAATTATGCATCAAAAATACAAATTATTTTTAGTTTCGGTGATATTTTTTGCAAACAAATTAATATTTGGAGCGGAGAGTTTCGCGCAGATAGCGCGGATTGACGTGGACGAAGGAAAAACCACTAAGGCACTATGAAACTCCAAGCTCCAAATTCCAAAACCCAAATACCAAGGAGGCAAACCTTTCGGGATAACGTTATAATATCTCGAATAAGAAAAATAAGAAACTCAAGCATTCAAAACACTCTCAGCTACCAATCCCCCTTTGGAATTTGGTATTTGGAGCTTGGTATTTGGGTCTTTTATAACGGAGAGCACTAAGAAACACTAAAAATCGCCCATTTGCCACAGTCATCTGATGACTCCAAGTCATCTGATGACTACCCAAACCGAAACCATAAAATCCAAAATAAAAAAACCTTCTCTTCATCCTCCTCCACCTTAGTAGAAAAGCCAAACCCACCCAAAAACCAACCTTATTACCTTCTTTTACTATCAACCTTTTTTCGATAGAATTCAATAATCTTATAAGGTTAGTGTGGGTTGCACGTCATTCATTTCTACTAAGGTTTTGTAAATTGAAAAAGGCTTGCCTCGATATGGGGCAAGCCTTTTGTTTTGGAGTGCAGTGTAGAAAATCTTATCAAAAGGCGAAGCCTTATTTGATACTTCCGACGGAGGCAGAGCCTACCGCCGAACGGGGCGCAGTTATTCGTCTTTTTTCATTTCCTCTTTTATTTCTTCGATCTTACGGTTTACCCATTCGCGTGAAGCACCTATAGGTTGGAGTTGCTTCGCAATTTTGTCTTCATATATTCCTCTTTTCAGGTTGTTTCTTATCAAAGATAATGCTTGTGATTGACAAAATGGTTCGCCCGGCTTTCGAGTTTGAATACTTTCTTCTAAGGAGTTTACTTCATGTTGTAATAAATCAACTTCGTTTTGTAACAATAATAACTCTTTAAGCATAGGACTTACTTTTATTTTTTCAGCATTTTCTTCTTTTCCTATTTTTCTTTTGAAAATTTTTTTGAATAAATTCATATTTCTTGCCGTTTTTAATAATTCAACTAATTTTGCAATATAACCTGAGTTTTTGCTTGTTAAAAATGCGCTTTAAATTTTATAACAACTTATCAACCTCTACATTTAATATAAATATCTAAATAATTAATTATTGTCTTGATTTGCTCAGGTGTTAAATATGTACTTCTTTTAAA
>CAIOJS010000262.1 GCA_903858655.1 uncultured bacterium
AGACAACTTGTAGATGCCGGTGTGCGGAGTGATTTCTTCAATAGAGCGTTTGGCCCTATGCGTGCTGACATTAGAGATCGAGGAAGTCACTGGGTTGTTTGTATGGGTCGGTGGGGGTCACATTGTAAGTGGTATGGAAGACCAAGATTGCATGCCTATGTAATCAGACCTGATGCGCCTGTCTCACCGTCTGAAAATATTGAGTTAATACATTACATACCAACAGAACAAGACTGGAGTGTTTGTTTTCCCTGGTTTAATATTCCCTAAGTCAATAATTTTTAGGTTGAAATCCGGTTTATATAAAGCGTACAAATATTTCCTGACGGCATCTGGTGCTTTTGAACAATGTAAATTATCAACCGATGCACGACCTTCGTTTACGCCAACAAGAGCAATATCTACGTCATCAATATCAGGAAAAGACATTTCTGTTCCGAAAATCTTTACAAAATTGTATAGTTGATTCGGATGTAAGTTATCCGTTTCAATAATACTGCTTAGCTTTATCGGTTCAAAATAAATTGATATGTCCATATTATGTGGTGCTTTTCTTGGTTTTTGAGGTGGATTTTTTAACTGTAGTTTTTTTAGCTGTTGTAGTCTTCTTTGTTGAAGCTGCTTTTGTCGTTGATTTTTTTGGAGCAGCTTCTTTTTTTCCGGCAAATGTCTTTTTGGGCTTACTTGTGGCAGTGGTTTCGTTTGCAATGCGCAAACAATGTTCCAAAGTAAGCCTTACGGGATTCGTACCTTTCGGAATTTTATAATTCTGTTTCATTGCAGAAATATAGGGTCCATAACGCCCATTTATCACTTTCACTTCAGGGTTTTCAGCAAATTCTTTGATAAAGGACTTTTCGTTTTTTAGGCTTTTTTCCACGATAAGTTCAATGGCTCTTGGCAAAGATACAGTTAATGGATCATCAGTCTTCTGCAATGAAGTGAATGTTCCTTTATATCTTATATACGGACCAAAACGACCAAAACCAACGAAAACATCTTCATCTTGGTATTTTCCAATCAATTTGGGAAACAAAAACTGTGCTAATGCTTCTTCAAGGGTGATGGTATCCATGGATTGACTTTTTAATAAGCCAACAAATTTTGGTTTTTCTTCATCGGTGTTTTCTCCAATCTGTATCATGGGACCAAATCGTCCTAATTTTACATATACGTTTTTACCGGAAGCTATATCCACACCTAAGAGACGTTCACCGCTTACTTTTTTTGAAGTTTTTTGTGTTTCGTCAATTTGTTCATGAAATGGAACGTAAAATTCTTTTATCATCTGATTCCAGACTAAATTACCATCAGCAATTTCGTCAAATTCTTTTTCAACTTTGGCAGTGAAATTATAATCAAGGATATTTTTGAAATGTTCTGATAAGAAATTAGTAACCAAAACACCTATGTCGGTTGGAAAAAGCTTTGCTTTTTCGGCTCCAGTGTTTTCGGTTTTTTTTGTTTCTGTAATAGTTGTGTCAATCAATGTAAGGCAAACGAAATTACGGTTGACGCCGTCTTTGTTTTCAATCACCACATATTCCCTTTTCTGAATGGTGGAGATGGTCGGTGCAAACGTAGAAGGTCGTCCAATTCCTAATTCTTCGAGTTTTTTCACCAGACTGGCTTCGGTGTATCTAGGTAGATGCTGTGTGAAACGCTCCATGGCGATGATATCTTCCGCATCAAGCACATCGTTTTTAATAATTGGAGGTAATAATCCCTTTTGCGTTTCTTCATCCTCTTCATCAGAGGATTCGAGATACACTTTCAAGAACCCGTCAAATTTAATAATTTCACCGCTTGCGATAAATAGTTCTTGAAAGGATTTGCTACTTATATTTATATTGGTCTTTTCCAATTCAGCATCGCTCATTTGAGATGCGATGGTACGTTTCCAAATTAAATCATAAAGTTTCTTCTGATCGTTGGTTCCGCTGATACTACTTTTATTCAAATAGGTGGGTCGGATAGCTTCATGGGCTTCTTGGGCACCTTTGCTTTTGGTTTTGTAATTGCGAATCTTCACATAGTTTTCGCCGAAATCTATTTCAATCACGTTTTTCGCCATAGCCAATGCCATGTTGGACAAATTTACGGAATCGGTACGCATATACGTTATTTTTCCGTCTTCGTATAATTGTTGAGCAATTACCATAGTTCGTGAAACAGAAAATCCAAGTTTGCGACTCGCTTCCTGTTGAAGAGTTGATGTAGTGAAAGGTGGTGCAGGTGATTTTTTTGTTGGCTTTGTTTCCACATCTTGTACAATATAGCTTGCGCCAATACATTTTTTGAGAAATGCTTTCGCTTCTTCTTTGGTTTTAAACCGTGAGGATAGATCCGCTTTTATTTTATACGTCTTGCCGTCTTTAAATATGGTAAAGTTTCCTGTTACTTTATAGTAAGACGTTACATTGAAGTTTTTTATTTCGTCTTCGCGTTCCACAACCAATTTGACAGCCACAGATTGAACTCTTCCGGCAGACAAAGCCGGACGGATTTTCCTCCATAGTAATGGAGATAATTCGTAGCCCACTAATCTATCGAGAACGCGGCGGGCTTGTTGTGCATTCACCAAATCAATGTTGATGGTTCGTGGATTCGAAATGGCTTCCGTTATAGCATTCTTGGTGATTTCGTGAAAGACGATACGTTTGGTTTTCTTTGTATCCAAATTCAGTGCCTCAGCTAAGTGCCACGAAATAGCTTCTCCCTCGCGGTCTTCATCGGATGCTAACCATACCATTTCGGCTTCCTTAGCGTTTTTCTTAAGTTCGCTTACTACTTTTTCTTTGTCTTCGGGGATTTCATACAACGGCATAAAGCCATTTTCGATGTCAATGCTTATATCCTTCGTGGATAAATCGCGGATATGACCGAAGCAGGATTTGACTAAATAATCCTTTCCTAAGAAGTTTTCTATTGTTTTTGCTTTCGCAGGTGATTCGACTATAACTAGGTTTTTTATCATTCTATAAATATATGGTATGATTGAAATTTTTGCAAAGAAAAACAAAATTTTTTTTTCAGAGGCGATTTATTTTTAAACAATATGTTTGATTACCTTTGCAGACGATTTAATTTGTATGGAAAAAAAAGGCTTTTATATTGAAACTTACGGCTGTCAGATGAATTTTTCGGACAGTGAAATTATTGCGTCGGTGTTGAAAAATAATTTCTTCGAATTTGAACCCGACATCAATAAAGCAGATTTGATACTGTTGAACACCTGTTCGATTCGCGACAATGCCGAACAGAAAGTTTTTAACCGTTTGAAACATCTGAAATTTCTTAAAAAGAAAAACAATGGGCTTATTATTGGCTTGCTTGGATGTATGGCAGAACGCTTGAAAGAAGAATTGTTTGCCGAAGGCGTGGTGGATTTGGTGGCAGGACCTGATTCCTATCGCGAATTGCCGCAGTTGATAGCTTCTATTCAAGGGGGTAACAAGGCTTTTAATGTGATGTTGTCTGCCGAAGAAACATACGCAGACATCAATCCCGTAAGGATAAACACCAATGGCATTTCGGCATTTATTTCAATTATGCGCGGATGTCAGAACTTTTGTTCCTATTGCGTGGTTCCTTTCACCCGCGGCAAGGAGCGAAGCCGTGAGCCGGAAACTATTATGGCGGAAGCTAAGAAATTGTTCTCCGAAGGTTTCAAAGAAATCACTCTGTTGGGGCAAAATGTGAATTCTTATACCTATAATAATATAGGCTTCCCGAAATTGATGGCAATGGTGGCTGAAATTAATCCTGCGCTCCGCATACGTTTTGCGACTTCGCATCCAAAAGATTTGTCCGACGATTTGATTGCGGTGATTGCCGCCTATCCAAATATATGCAAAGCGATACATCTTCCTTTGCAATCGGGCAGTGATACGATGCTGAAGCTTATGAATCGCAAATATACACGCGATTATTATCTGAGTAGGGTAGAAGCAATTTACAAAGCGATTCCCGATTGCGCTATTTCTACAGATATTATTGCCGGATTTTGTTCTGAGACAGAGCAAGACCATCAGGATACGCTTTCCGCAATGCGTGAAGCGAAAATTGATTATGCTTTTATGTTTAAATATTCGCAGCGCGAAGGAACCAAAGCCGCTGAAACCTTGACGGACGACGTTCCCGACGATGTGAAGACGCAACGATTGAACGAAATCATCGCTTTGCAACAAGAACTTTCTTTGGCAAGCAACAAGAAGGACTTGGGCAAGGTGTTCGAAGTGTTGGTGGAAGGCACATCCAAGCGTTCATCAAGACAATTGACCGGGCGCACTTCGCAAAACAAAGTAGTGGTGTTCACCGATTCGGAACACACGACAGGCGATTATGTACAAGTGCGAATTACGGATTGCACTTCGGGAACTTTGAAAGGTGAGGTGGTTGTTTGAGGTTCTTGATGTATGATTTCGGATTATTTCTTTTCTAGGAATAAACACAGCGTTTCACAGATAGAGAAAAAGAGATGCACAGAGAAACTTAAATCATGAAATTATCGTACAGATAAACGATTTATCATAATTCTTACGTTTATCATATTCCTTTTCAAACATTTTTTCCTTAATTGCCGCATGAAATATAGATTTTTCCTCGTTACTTTGTTTTTGATAGTTTGTTCTTTCAGTTCGTTTTCGCAACATAGCGTGAGCGGGAAGGTGCTTGATTCCGTTACGGGGACGTCTTTGGCTTTTGTGAACATCATCATCAATAATGGCGTCAATGGTATCACCACCGATATTGATGGCAATTTCGTTTTGAAAGCTGCCAACCAAATTCATCAATTGCGTTTGTCGTATGTGGGCTATCAGTCGCGGACTATCAAGGTGGAAAACGAATCGCGGAAGCTATTGATTAAATTGTTACGGAAGGAAATTGAACTGAAAGGCGTGGATATTTTTCCTGTGGAGAATCCCGCTCATCGCATCATCCGTAAAGTCATAGCCAATCGCGAAGAGAACGACCCCGAAAAGATTCCCGCTTTCAAATATAAATCCTATAACAAACTTTCCGCAGAATATTATCTTGACAAATCAAAATACGCCATCAACTCCGACCCCGAATCGAAGGTGAAGGACGATAGCACCTTTCTGCGCTTGAGGCGGCTATCAGAACAACAATATATCATGATGATGGAGTCGAATACTGAGCGGATTTATTTGCATGGCAAGAGTCAGGAAAGCGTTTTGGGTACGCGCGTTTCGGGTTTTTCTGACCCCAACTTCAGTTCGTTGGCTACAGATATTCAGCCGTTTTCTTTTTATAAAGATTTCATTTCGTTGACCATCACCGACGTGAAAGATTATCTGAATCCCATCGCCAATGGAAGCATCGGCAGATATCATTATCAGTTGGAAGATACCATCTATGACAATCGCGACAGCGTGTTTGTGATTTCCTTTTATCCCGAAAAGGGAAAAAATTTCAACGGATTGAAGGGCGTACTGTATATCAATTCAAACAGGTATGCTATCCAAAGTGTGATTGCTGAACCTGCCGAAGCGGGCTTATGGTCTATCAAAATTCAACAGATGTATGCCTTTGCCAACAATCGGTATTGGTTTCCCATACAACTGAATTATGATTGGGTGCTGCCGAATTATCCTTCCGAAAAAGTGGGCATGGTGTTGCATGGGCGAAGCTACATCAGCGATATTGACTTTGATTCTGCGATTAAAAACAGCGACTTTGGTCCGAGTAATATCATTTTTCAAGACGGAGCGGGCAAGCATGATTCCATTTATTGGAAACTGCACAGGAAAGATACCCTGACTGTGAAGGAAATGAAGACCTATCGGACGATGGATTCCTTAGGCAAGAAGACCAATTTTGATTATATATCGAAAGCCGCCGAAAAGATTTTGGATGGCTATCTGCCCCTGAGCGTGTTCGACTTGGGTTTGGAATATCTTTTTCAATATAATAATATAGAGGGCATACGGGTGGGATTGGGTGCCCGTACGAACGAGCGGATTTTACGATGGGCATCCTTGGGCGGATATTTCGGTTATGGATTTTGGGACAAAGAGTGGAAATATGGCGGCAATTTGGACTTCACTTTGTCGAAAAAACATGAAGTGAAATTGGGTTTCACTTACTTTAAGGATTTGGATAGCCCTGGCACGACCAACCTCTATCGCTATAGCAACTCAAGCTATTGGACCGATTATCTGGTGGACAAAATTGACCGTGTGGAGAAGATTTCGGCACAGTTTCGATTCCGTACGTTTCGCTATTTGCAGGTCTCTCTTTCGGGCAGCAGCGAAATTCACACGCCACAGTATTCATATTATTATTTGCCGCAGGGAAGCGACTCAACGGATACGTATCACTTTACGGAGGTGCAACTCGGTTTGCGCTATGCCTATAAAGAAAAACTTATTGATGCTTTCAATCAGCGATTTACAATGGGTACGAATTATCCCATCGTGTATCTGACCTACATACATGGCTTCAACAATGTGTTGGGAGGCATGTATCGCTACGATAAATTGGAAGGCGCCATCGAGAAAAACTTCCTGATAAAACATTTCGGCAAAACGAGTTTGTTTGGCGAGGCAGGTGTGGTGTTGGGCAGCGTTCCTTATGCCAAACTGTTTAAAGGAAAAGGCTCATTCAGCACTAGTTTTACGTTTTATTTCCGCAATTCGTTCCAAACCATGCGGGTGGATGAGTTTCTCTACGACCGTTATGTGATGCTGTTTGGTAGCCATAATTTCGGCAGCAATCTTTTCCATATCGAAAATTTCAAACCCGAGTTGATCCTGTGTCAAGGGGCGCTTTATGGCACACTGAAGGACGTGGAAAACCATACGGGCATTGACTTCAAGGTGCCCAACAATTGGTATTTCGAGTCGGGGCTAATCATAGATAATTTGGTGCGCCTCAAACTCTTCAATCTGGCGTATCTCAAAGTGGGCGTAGGCGGTTTTTATCGCTATGGCTATTATGCCTTTGATAATCCATTGAAAAACGTCGCCTTGAAACTGAGTTTGAAGATTTCGGGTAGTAAATAGAACGATAGAGTTTTCCCTTACGGGGAATGGAATGTGGGATGGTAGGCTTACATTGTTGAATTGTTCTACTGTTGGTTATGAAAAAAGTATTATGGAGGATATAAATCTGATACCTTTATATTATAGAAAACTATTTTGGAGACCTTTTGGGAATATTTTTTATCATAAACTGAAATAAAAAATGCAATCGCGATTTCTGTTTCTTTAGAAAAATAGATTTTTTTAATATTAGAGATATAAGGAAGGTTACTAAAATATTTTTATTAAATTATTGATATAAGTAAGATATAGATAAACAGTCATTTAATGCCAATGTGGATATCCGAGATGGCGGCAAAACTTTATGAGGAGGCAATGTGGATATCCAAGATGCCGGCAAAACTTTATGGGGAGACATAAGTGATATGCAGAATGGCGATAAATTGTCAAAAAACGTCAATATGGATATCCAAGTTGGCGAAAAAATGTCAAAAAACGTCAATGTGGATATCCAAGATGGCGAAAGAACTTCATGGGGAGCTAATGTAGATATCCAAGATGACGAAAAAACTTCATGGGAAGCCAAAGTAGGATTCCCTTTAGGCGGAAAACAGTTATGGGGAGCCAATGTGGATATCACTTTAGGCGGAAAAATGTTATGGGACGTGAATGTGGATATCCAAGATGTTGGTAAACAATAGTTTATCAACACTATATAAAAACATGTTTTTTTTGCAGAAAAAATTAACGAAAAACAAAATCTCCGTTTTATCCCTCCAAAGAGCTATTCGATCAGCAAATATTTCTTCCTAAAAAGAAAAAGCTTGCCATCGAACATCGAGGCAAGCCTTTTACTATGATAAATTTTATGATTTTTGAAATATGATACGCTTATCACTAAGGATTATTTCACTCTATCTAATATGTATAAAT
>CAIOJS010000263.1 GCA_903858655.1 uncultured bacterium
CACGTTCCACCTTGCGTATTAAACTGCGAGCACTGTTGTGGCTTGTAATATAAGTAGGGTCGCCAGACAAAATATATCCTACCAATTGATTGATGGGATTGTAGCCCTTTTCAACAAGTGCACTATATACTTCGAATAGAATTTCTCTTGCTTCGTATTTTTTTGGATTGTCAACGTCAAATTTCATTGTTCGATCCATGCTCGCACCCCCAAGCTATCTTATAACAATATTATATCAATATTTTACCCATATCGCAACATAAAATATAGTAATATACTTAAATGAAAAGTTAAGTTCCAGTACGGCAAGAAAAATGGCATTTACCATTGCACAAAGTTCCGGTATAATATATGTGATTGCCTGTCCGCACGAGAAGGAGGTACACATGGCAACTATACCTAAAAGAAATCACCAACATCTAACTCTCTCTGATAGGATATACATCGAGCAGGGACTAGAACGGCGAATAAGCTTTAAGGACATTGCAAAATTCATTGTAAAAGATCCAACTACAATTTCGAAAGAGATTCGCAGACACCGTATTGAGAAATCTCAACAACGGACTACTGCTTTGTGCATTCACAGAGATACCTGTACCAAAACCCGTATGTGCAGTAATCGGTACTGTGGGAAACTCTGCGGAAAGTGTACGCAACGGAGTTGTCATAGCAATTGTGATGATTATCAGGCTGCTTCATGCCATCGGTTGGGACATGCACCCTATGTATGTAACGGCTGCAGTATACGTAATTGTCGCCAGAGCATGAAATATTATTATCGTGCTCAGTACGCAGACCAGCACTATCATGAAGTCTTGTCTTCATCACGCAGTGGCATCAATAAGACACCTCTAGAATTGAATGATATGGATTGCATTATTTCACCGCTTCTCAAGCAAGGACAACCTCTTGGTCATATTTTCACCACACACGGCGATCAACTTGGCTGTTCCAAACGAACCCTATATCATTACATAGATCAAGGAGCTTTTTCGGCGGTAAATCTTGATCTTCCTCGCAAGGTACGCTACAAGCCACGCAAAATACGAAAACCATCGGAGCGGACGATTCCATCATACAGAACCGACAGGACATACAAAGATTTCGAGAAATATATGGAGGCGCATCCTGAAACCAAAGTGGTGGAAATGGACACCGTAGAAGGAAAGAAGGGCGGACCTGTACTGCTTACCATGCTTTTTCGCAACTGTAATTTTATGTTGATTTTCTTGATGGAACACAATACGCAGGAATGTGTCTGTCAGATATTTAACTCCTTAGAGCAACAACTTGGACTAGAAGGAATGCTTGATACTTTCCCTGTTATTCTTACGGATAATGGTTCCGAGTTTAAGAATCCTACTCTCATCGAAAAGAATCTGTCGTGTAAGTTTCGAACCAAGTTGTTTTATTGCGATCCAATGGCTTCTTGGCAGAAGGGGCGTCTGGAGAAAAACCACGAGTTTATCCGCTATATTATCCCCAAAGGGCACTCCTTGGAAGCATTAATTCGCAAGGACGTCATTTTAATGATGAATCACATTAATAGCATAGCAAGAGCCAGCCTAAATGGTCGCACCCCATTCGAACTAGCTTCCTTGCTACTGCCAGATTCACTGTTGCAATTTATCGGCTCAAAGCATATCCCTCACGATGACGTCATCCTAAAGCCAAGATTGCTTAAAAGGTCACACTCAGGAGGTAATGCATCATGATTCTAACCAAAAAGTCATTGGATCGCCTCAGATCAAGTAACTTCTTTTGTGCCAAACTGACGAACGAACAAGCCGACAAGTTGCTTGAACTCTTTGGCAAAGAGCCAGCGACGGAGCATCCGTTTGTTTGGGATGAAGAACACATCTGGTTTACCATTCGTAAAATGATCGATTATTAATTAACACTAAATCTATTCGTGCGTAGGGCAGGTCTAATATATCCTTCTTCAAGACGGGCGGAACTTACTCTTGCACAACATCTTCCTACCGTCAGCTTTTGCATGCCCTTTTTATGCAAAAACACCACCGTAGGCACCTTATTTACCATAATTTTGCTCGGTTACACTATAAATTTCTTCTTGTTTTTCAATACTTATAGCTTTTTCTTTTGCATTTCTGGCTTTTCAATCTACCGGATTTTACTTTTTCATTTAACCTGCTAAAATGATTATAGAAACGGACAGAA
>CAIOJS010000264.1 GCA_903858655.1 uncultured bacterium
ATGGATGACAAGACAACAGGGACGTTCAGTATGCGGGCCGCTTTCGCCGCACAAATTGCCGCCGTCTTAATTACGGTCTTGTCCCCTGAGCCGACACCCTTAAACATTGCAGGCTGGTAGTCCACTAAAATCAAAAAGCTATTCTTATCGGCCAGTAACTCCAATTTTCCGTCTTTTGAATTTGTCATATCGCTTCCCTATTCCCATGAAGTCGAATTTCAGATGTCAAAGCATTTTGATTCAAATTTCACAGTTACTTATGAGCTCGTCCTGAGACAGGGAATTTCATATACACTCAGTGTGAATGACATTGGCCTGACACCGGGGCTCAATTCATAGCTTTAGCAAGTAGATTCTTACCGTTCCCTCTCTCTCCACGGAGATCTTGTTCTCGCGGGCAAGCCAGCCCAATGCACCATAGATGTCCTCAGGAAGCAAAGCTGTAGTCTTTGCAAGATCATTAACTGTCATTGGACCATTTTGATTGAGTGACTCCCAGATGATGCCGGCATTAATGCCAAAAATCAATTCGACGGACTCGCTCGCCTTTTCTGCGTCTATCTTATTTCCGGAAACAGGCAGGGGTTCAGCATCAGTATCAGTAACCCGTATTCTGGTTACTTCAGCCTTTGCATCAGCCTTCAAATGGGCAGCGGTCTTCCCAACTTCAGCCATCCCTTTTCTTACATTATCCTTTACTTTCTTCATAGTTTTATTTGCCATCTTATTAAATCCTCCTTTATGTATCTAAATTTAATGCGTCTTCTTTGAATTTAAGGCTTTTCGATACCAAAGCACTAAAGAGAAGTGTTCATCAGATAATTATAGCCGCTCCTAAATCAAACTTGGGGGCATTAACCGGAGCCCTGACATACAGCGCCTTGGCAGTCTTGATTTACATTATAACCGAGACTTTTGAAAACATATATCATCCTGCCGCTTGCTGATATAAACGATCCCCGGCCCAAAAACAATAAATATGAAGCATTAACAACTAAGTCTCTCATAAATGGTTCTATGCGAAAAATACAAAGGGCAAAGAATCAGGAGATTGGCGATTTTCTAAGGATCTTTCAAAGATCTCGGGATATGCTGAATTCTCACAACTACATTTCCGTCTTGAAAGATACGATCACGCGGAATGGTTCTAACATTAATTGAAGAGAAACTCTAAATATAAAAGGGCTAATGGAACAAAGGAGATTTCAGGGGTTTAAATCATGCTAACTGGATTTAGGGACTTCTTGGCATTATTGGTATTGGCTACATTAGCTATGACGAATGTTGCCCTTTCTGCAGATTGGAACAGCTACAGTCCGGCCCATACACTTGGATCTGGAAATAATGATTGGTGGACGGCATACCCGGATCAAAATGAAAATTCCGGCTCAACTGTAGATCACCCCTCCTGGGTTCTGGATGCACTCAAAGAAAAGCCGTTGCTTATACTGGTTCACAGCAGCAACTGCAAGCCGTGCCTGGTTCAGATACCCAGAATTAAGAGTGCTGTGGATAGCAATAGCGGCGACCTTTCCTACTACGATGTGCTGGCTGAAGGCGGCAGCATCCAAAAGGCGATGGCGATCCTGGATATCTATAACCCCCTCGGAGGAGCACAATATGTGCCCACAACAATCTTTGTTACACTTATCAAAGGCTCAGATGGAAAAGTGGACGTAGCCTGGCATAGCCAGCTGGATTTCATGAGCCAGGACGAGATCAATTCCTTCGTGTCGGATTCCATCTATTATCATAAGCAGAACGCGGCTGGATGGAAGTGAGTGGAGCATAATGCCCTATAGAAAGAAACTGCAAACAATTGCTCTTATCTTTCTTTTATCCTTTGCAGCACTTTCCTGCTTCATCAATCCTGTCTTTTCTGAAAACGTCAAGGCCCCGGATTTCAGCGCCACAGGTTCAGATGGAAAAAATTTCTCACTTAGCGACTTTCGCGGGGCTCCATTGGTTTTGCATATAACCAACATCGAGGTCCCATTATGCGTTGAGTGCGAAAAGTCCCTAAAAGGCCAGGTGCAGGAGCTCGCCAGGCTCAAGGCTATGGACCCAAAGGTCCAGATAGTCACTTTGAACCTCAGGAAAAATCCGTATTCAGGGGACGGAAAGTCCCTGTCTGAGAAATGGTGGAAGGTCAATATAACCTGGCCCTGGACCGAAGATATTGAACCCTATACCATCGCCAGCAAGTATCTCGATTACCTGAATGTTAGAGGCGGAACCAGCAATCCCACTGTCATCCTGATCGATAAAGATGGCAACGTCGCCGCAGTCTATCACGTCTACAAGGTGGGCGAGGGCGAGATAGATGGCGTACAAAAGGCAGGGACTCTTCAGGAAAAGCTGCGGGACCTGAATGGAACGCAATGGATGGGGCAGAATGGTGGCTCCCCGACGGATCAAAAGACAGGCCTCATAAGCAGCACAGTTATTTCATGGCGAAAATGGCTTGAGGATGAGGTCTCCCGGAAGGATGTTACAGCGTTGGGGATGTTTATCCTGGGCATCTTGACCTCAATTGCGCCCTGCTCCATCGCCCTGATGATCGCAGTATTCTCTTACGTCATGACCGTCCGCAGGAAGGACGAGTACCTGGCGAAGAGCGCCTCCACATCGAGAGAGGGGTTCATGATGGGGATAGCCTTCACCCTTGGCCTGGCCCTGGTTTTCTTTGTCCTGGGCCTTTTCGTATCCCAACTGGGAATGTTCGTCAGTGACTCAAAGCTCTTCGACCTGATAGCAGGTTCGATCATGATCATTTTGGGCATCAGCAATTTCAAGCCATTGGGAGAGATTCTGGAGCCTGTAACATCCCGAATTCGACCCGACCGGGGCGAATTTTGTGAGACGAAAAAGAGCCTGCTGCAAAGGGCGGTCGAGGCCTCCATCGGCATCTCCAAGCATTCTGCATTCCTTGGAGCCTTCACTCTGGGCATCTTCTTTGCCTTGGGATGGGCACCCTGTGCTCTTTCCATGATCATGACGGCTTTGATCTGGCTGGCATCGCAAAATGTAGCGCCCCTGACAGGCGGCATGATGCTCTTCTTCTTCGGCCTCGGTCACGGAGCGCCCATCATTCCCATTGCCACCTTCTCCCGGGCGGTCGGAGGAAGGATCGGGGATAGATATATCTCTGTAGGGAAATGGACCACCAAATTCTTCGGGCTGCTGGTGATAGTAGTGGGTGTGATATACGCTGTCAGGTATGTTGGTTTCCGATTGTGGTGAGAGCCCGGCCTCAAAAGGAAGAGGTCCTCTCCGGCTCTCATTTCATCATTTTTTCGTTAGCAATTCTTTGAGGATGATTCCTTTTGGGACGCTTCCTGCATATGCCCTCCAAAAATGTC
>CAIOJS010000265.1 GCA_903858655.1 uncultured bacterium
ATAGGAGAGAAGAAAAAGATTATAGGAGAGAAGAAAAAGATTATAGGAGAGAAGAAAAAAATTATAGGAGAGAGCCGAAAGATTATAGGAGAGAACGCAAAGATTATAGGAGAGAACGGAAAGATTACATGTACTAAATCGGCAAAATCATGCTTTTTTCAAGAGAGTGTAAAGAAGATTGTGTAAACAGGATAATTTGATGGGGGGTGCGTACTATAAGAACGGTTTATATAGTCGGGGCGCGACTTAGAGTCGCACTCCGACTTGAAGGGTTAAGATTAAAACAAAATGGTTTCTGTCCAAAACCAAAAGGTTCTTTCACAAAACCAAAAGGTTCTTTCACAAAACAAAATGGTTTTTGTACGAAACCAAAAGGTTCTTGCACAAAACCAAAAGGTTTCTGTCTAAAACCAAATGGTTTCTGTCTAAAACCAAATGGTTTCTGTCCGAAACAAAATGGTTCTGGCACAAAACCAAATGGTTTTTGTTTAAAACCAAATGGTTTTTGCACTAAACAAAATGGTTTCTGTCTAAAACCAAATGGTTTTTGCTTATACTTTAAATGTTTTTATTTGTAGATGAGCACATTAACCCCAATTCCTAAAAATTTATGCAGAGCTAAAGCTCTTGTATTAATAGTAATAATCACGTCTCGACTTCGCTCGACGACCGGACACATAGCTGCCACACGTCCACCGTGCAACCACACGGTCACCGAGCGGAGTCGAGGTGAAGAACAGCGTCTCCGCCTTGAAAGTCAAACTTATTTATTTGAAAGAAATTACATTATTTCATTTTTTTTCCCACCCTATTAGATTTTTATGTACCTTCGCTAAAAATTTGAATCAAGCGTATTCATCATCTATAAAAATATTCATCATGATTAAAAATATACACCCGAAAGTTGGAAGTTTGCTGTTGTATTTGATTTTCGTTTGCGTTGTGCACTTGAGTTTTGGAGGCAGTCAGCAGCATCCCGACAAGCCTCAGCATGGCAATGGCATGATGTTTACGCCCAATAAGGGACAACTGGTGGATGCTGATAAAAAAGCGCGACCTGATATTTTGTTTAAGGGTGTCGGCAAAGGTACGGATGTGTATATACGGAAGAATGGCGTGAGTTATGTGGAAAGCAATATAGGCGAGGTGATGAACGAAATTAATGAAGAGGTGGATGATAATCAGAAAAAAGGCGGCACGTATGTTCCCAAACAACAAGCCGTGCAAGAAAAGATGCGCGACCCTTCGGTGAAAATTAAAGTGCATCGTATAGATTTGGATTTTGTGGGTGCTTCGTCCCATAGTGAGATTCGCATGGACGACCAAGTGGAAGGCTACAACAATTATTATTTATGGAATTGCCCCAATGGCATCACGCAGGTGTATTCCTATAATGAATTGACGGTCGAAAACATGTATGATAACATAGATGTGACGTATCGGGGCGATAAGGAAATGGGCTTGAAATATACGATAATGGTGCATCCCGGGGGCGATGCTTCGCAGATACGCATGCGCTATGCGGGTTCGGACAACATCCAAGTGGTGAACAATAGCTTGATGATTGTTACCTCTTTGGGCGTAATGACCGAGATGTTGCCCGAAGTATATCAAATCATAAACCATAGAAAAGTATTGGTTGATACAAAATATAAATTAGTGAAAACCGAAGGCAATGCAGTGGAAATAAGCTATGAATTCTCTAACTATAACCCGAATTATATTTTGCTTATTGACCCATGGGTGACGTATTATGGAGGGGGTTATGACGAATGGGGTTATGGCATTACTGTTGACGGCAAAGGAAATATTGTTTATTCTGGACAAACCAATTCTCCTGATTTTCCAGTTTCAGTTGGAGCATTTCAACCATCTTTTTTAGGTTTTAATGTTACATTATCTAATGCTTTTATTGTGAAAATGGATGCTAATGGTAATAGAATATTTGGAACTTATATAGGTGGATATGGGGCAGATGTGAGCACTGCAATAACTTGTGATGCGGCTAATAATATTTTCATTGCAGGGAACACAGCATCTACGAATTTTCCAGTAGGTGCTTCTCCTGGTAATTTTGTTCACCAAAGCAACCTCGGTGATATTTATGGTGATGCTTTTATAGCAAAATTTGATCCAACAGGCTTACGGCTTTGGGTTACATTTTATGGTGGAGAACAAGCTGATTTTGCAACCGGTATTGCTGTTGATAAAATTTCAAACACAGTAATTCTTTATGGTTGTACCATGTCTGTTAATTCAATTGCAACACTTGGTTGTTATCAAAGCGCAAATCATGGTGTTCGTAATGCTTTTGTTGTGAAATTTTCAACGAATGGTTTACGTTTATGGGGAACGTATATAGGTGGGCAGGAAAAGGAAACTTCAGCAAATATTTGTTGTGATCATACGGGCAATATTTTAATTTGTGGATCAACAGAATCCGAAACTAGTTTTCCTGTAATTTCGGGATATCAGATGATATTTGGAGGGGGAGATATTGATGCCTTTATATGTAAAATTAACCCTTTGGGAACGAACTTAATTTGGTCATCATTTTACGGTGGTGAAGGTCCAGATTATGGTCAAGCAATCGCTGTAGATGGTAATGACAATATATTATTGGGAGGAATGACTTTTTCATTAAGTGGAATTTCTACATCCGGTTCATTTCAAACCACTAACAACGCATCTAGCTTTACTGGGTTTTTAGTGAAATTTGACAATAGTGGAGGCAGGCAATGGTCCACATATTTAGGAGGCTCATTTATGGATCAAGGTATTGGCGGAATAGCTTGCGATGTAAATAATAATATAGTTACGGGGGGAGATACGTATAGTCATGATTTTCCAGTTACCAATTGTGCTTATCAAAAAGTTTTTACTGGCACAGAAGATCAGTTTATTGCTACTTTCAGACCAAACGGCACTTTGCTTTGTTCAGGTTTAATGGGATTGGGTGACACTAACAGCCCAAATAATGAAACCTTGCAAACTCAATGTATTGCTGTTTATGGATGTTATGTATATTTATATGCTGCTACTGCTTGCAATTATCCGGTTACTACCGATGCCTTTCAAAACATTTGTGGTGGAGGATGGGAATTAGCTGTTGCTAAATTGTATTTGAATACTTGCGGCGGTTTAAGCAGCAGCATGGATTTTAATACGAATGGGGATAGTTGCAGACGTGCTCAAATAAACTTTACTTCAACATTTGGAGGATGTGATGCGAGTAGTGTGAGTTATGTGTGGGCTTTTGAAGGAGGCACACCCGCCACGGCGAATGTGGCAAATCCTACTATTACATATTCTGAGGCGGGAAGCTATGATGTGATGTTGATAGTGAATCAGAGTTGCGGTGCGGATACCTTGCTGAAACGGGATTATATACAAATAGTGGAATGTCTTCCTACGTTGTTGGAGCCGCCCAATGTTTTCACACCGAATGGCGATGGCTTTAATGATACGTATGTGGTTAAATATTCGGGAGAGTTTGAGAAGTATCTTATCAGAATATTCAACCGATGGGGCGTCAAAATGTATGAGAGTACCAATATAGATGCGGGATGGAAGTGCAATAATTGTGCGGATGGCACCTATTTCTATATCATAGAAGCTTTGGGGAAAGATAGGAAGACGTATGATTTGCATGGAACGATAACTTTGTTGCGATAGTGCCCAAGTCATGCCCAAGTCATCTGATGACTCAAAGTCATCTGATGACTAAACATGCAAAAATTCACCTTTCCCATCAATATTTATGAAAAAAAGCCTCCGCATTGTTTTTATGCGTAATTTTGTTGTCAATTTTGTTCCGCGGTCGAAGGAAGCCTTCAGCGAGACTGTGGAGAACGCAGGAAAACTTACACTAATTTTGAAAACAACATGCAGATGAAAAGAAGCGTTATTTTAACTTTTTTCGTGTTTGTTCTATTATCATTACCTGTAATAGCTCAGAACACTATCACCACCAGCAACCCCGTTCAAACGTCGTTTTGTGCGGGCGGCAACCTCATTGTGCAATATACTTCCACAGGTACATTTCCCTTGGGATGCAATTTCACCGTCGAGATGTCGAATGGTTCGGGGAGTTTTGCAGCGCCTACGGTGGTAGGTTCTTTGCCCATTAATGCAGGTGTCATCACAGGAACGATACCTAACAGCACCCCCTTTGGCGTGAATTATCGGGTACGTGTGGTGGCTGATAATCCTGTAACTATTGGTTCGCAAAGCACCACGCCGCTCATCATTACGAGCACGGCGGTGTCAGCCACTATAGTGACCACACCTTCCAACACGGTTTGTCAGGGCGACACGGTGTCGTTGTGGGTTACGTATAATGCTGCTTATCATTGGTCGAATGGCGAAACAACCCAGACAATACATGTTGTGGATAGCGGAAACTATACGGTGGAGGTGACGAATTATTTGACCAATTGTCAGGTGACGTCTAATCCCGTGCATATCACCGTGCATCCCACGCCTGCGGTTCATTTGGGACCAGATGCACAACTTTGCGATGGACAAACGCTTCCGCTAAATGCAGGGGCAGGTTTCGCCTCCTATGTGTGGAACGACGGCAGCACCGCCGCCACGCTGAATGTGCATCAAACCGGCACGTATTCGGTGAGTGTGACGGATAATTTTGGCTGCAAGGGCGGCGACACTATTCATGCTTTATTTCATCCCAATCCTGTGGTGCATTTGGGGGCTGACACGATTTTGTGTGGCAACACCCTCTTGCTTTCGGCAGGCACGGGCTTCAGCTCTTATAATTGGAACAATGGGATTTCGTTTAATCCTACCTATTTGGTGGCAAGTGCGGGCAATTATTTTGTGCAGGTGGTGGATGCTAACGGATGTTCGGCTCGCGATACGATAGAGGTGGACATACATGCGATACCGTATATCAATTTGGGCAACGATTTATCTGCCTGTGGCAATAGCGTGGTGTTGAATGCAGGTGAGGGCTTCGTGGGCTACAATTGGAACAACGGGCAGGGTCTGCAGCAGTATTTCCCCGTGACGTCCACAGGGACGTATTTTGTGCGTATCACCGACCAATATGGCTGTTCCAACAACGACACCTTGCAGGTGGTGATGCATCCTTTGCCCGACGTGAATTTGGGTTCGGATGTGTTGTTGTCGTCCTCAGATACATTGACTTTGGATGCAGGGGCAGGTTTCGTTTCTTACAATTGGAGCACGGGGGCTAACAGCGAATCCATCAATCTGCATGGGAGTGATTTTTCTTTAGGAGCACATACCATCATGGTAACGGTGTTGGACAATAACGGATGTTTTAATTCGGACCAAATCACGCTCAACATTGTTTCTTCCACGTGGAATAATGAATTTGTGTATTACCCGAATCCCTTTCGCGATCAATTGACGATTATCTCTGTGTTGAATTTGCGGGATGCCAAACCCATGATGTATGACATGTTGGGCAGAAGTTTCACGCCCGAATATTCGTTTGATAACTCCAATATGATTATCAGCAAAGGCAGCATGGCTGCAGGCTGTTATGTGCTGTTCTTATCGAAAAATGATGGGGATAAGTATATTGGCGAAGTGGTGGTTTATTAGAAGTTTAAAGAATATCCAACGCCAATAACATACTCGCTCAAGGGATCCTTCACGTTATATTCTTTTTGAAAAAGATAGAAGAAATCGAGGGTGTGCATGCGGTTGATGACGTATTCAGTGCCGATGCAGTATTTTGCCTGATCCATAAAAACACCTAAGTGGTGACCGGGATGCTTCAAAGGTGAAAAGAATTCAACATACAGGTAGGGTTGGAGCTTCTTTTGTAAATCGTATTTAATGGTCAATTTATTCACGGAATAGTAGGAGGGAACTTTACCATCATCGCTCGAATTAATATCTTTATATTCGCCGCGAAATTCAGTTTTTAGTTGAAATATAATGGGCTTAAACTTCTTTCTGAAAGTTAAATCAACATAATAACGATGGCGTTTGCTGTAAGAATCGTCGAGTCGGCGTTTGTTGGTAAAGCGATAGTTGGCAGAACATTTGAAGTATTTGTTGATTTTATAACTTACGCCTGCATCGGTGAAGAAGGTACCCAATTCGGTGATATTCTCGTTCATGCGAAACTCTTCTGCCACATTGATAGCAAACTTCTGGGTGAGTTTCTTTTCAACGGAAACACTCATCCACAAACCAGCATCATTCACCTGTGCCGAAAGCATTCGACCGGAGCATACCAATAGCATCAAACATGCTATCAGTCTTCCCAAGGGCTTAATCGCGGTAGAAGATCTTAATATTTGCCGTATCATTTAAAAAATTGATTTCTTCTATTATATAATGATGGATTTTGTATCCAGTGCGCTTCTTCAGATCTTCCACAAGTAGCTCGTGATTTTCGGGTTTGATGAGTTCGATATTTTCATACCGGATATATTTAGAATGTTCTTTAAAAATCATTTTTCCATCGAGCGTAAAGGTGAACAGAAACAACACGCCATTGATGATACCTAACTCATAATATTCGAGTTGGATGGCGCTAATCAATCCTAAAGCAATAAAAATAAAGAGATAAGTCATATCCTTGATTGAAATGCCCTCAGTGCGATAACGAAGCATGGAAAAGACGGCAAACAGTCCGAAGGCAGCCCCCATCGAAATCTTGACTTTATTCAATACAAAAGTGAGCATAAAAATGATAAGATTGAACATCACAAAGGTGAATATGCTTTCCATTTGACGGTTTTTCGGATAATAAACAAATAATAGAATCAACACCATGGCAGCAATATCAATTAAAAGGCTCCACAAGAATTTGTAGTTGATGTCAACCACATCTTTGTTTTTCTCTTTGTCTTTCTCCTTATCTTTTTCTTTTTCCTTTTCGAGTTTTCGTTCAAATTTTGAGAATTTGTCAGTCAGGAGTTTGTAATTATTTTGTTCAAACTGCTCTTCCTGTTCACTTGATGAAGTGTCTTGAGCCGTAGTTTGGTAAATAGGTAAGCAGAGGCACAGCAACAATAGCATGCCAAAGAGTATCTTAATATTTTTCATTAAAGATTTTATTAATAGATATGAAGTTCTTTTTAAAGTTATTTTTTTTAATGTTGTCATGAGTTAAACAAACCCCCATACAGTATTTGCTTATTTCTTCGGTAATGATATGATGTTGTTTCATCAATGTAGTAAAAGGTGAGCGAAAGTGATGACCTTGTTTCACTTCTGCAATAATTAATGGAGTGCAAGAGATGTGTTTATCGTTAGACGCAAAAGAAAGGTCCACATCTATGGTCAAGCGTTCTTCTGCATGTTTATTCACTAACGTCATTCTATAGTAATACACCCATATTTTTGGAAGAAATAGTTCGGGTGGCATCTTAATCATTTCTTTTAGAAACTCTGCCGCTTCATGCTGTATGCTTGTTTCAAGCGTTTTTTGCTGAATACGCTCTTTAATGGTGAAATTCTTATTGTTTTTTTGTTTTATTTCGAAGAAAACAAGGTTAGAGTCAGTGTAGCGGCGATACCTTACCTTGAAGCGATTTCGTCTTATATTTTGATGTTGTATAAAGAGTCGAAAATTATCTGTATCGAAATACAGGGATTCGTATCTATGAAGTCTCACATCTTTAATGTCTAGAACATAATAGTCTTTTGATACAGCGTTCAAGAATTCAGGCAGACGACTAATATTGAACTTATACTTAGTGTCAAACCTTCGCATCAGCATGTTCGCTTGCAATTCGCCTAAACTAATAGGGTCAAAAGTGTTTAATATGTCTGCAATGTTCTGCATTAATGTCTTTATAAGGAAGATTAGAAGTATTCGTAAATATATCGCTTGCCCGATTCAAGTGTCCCAGAGCTATTATAGGTTTGTCTGGTGAGCTTCATCTTTTTACCATTGTAGGTATAAACAATTTTTTTAGTAAGTTTGTCGGCACCGTTATATACCATCTCTGTGATTTTGTTCCCGTCTGCATTGTATTCAAAAATAGTCTTCTTTTTCAGGATGCCCGATGAATCATATTCACATTCTTCGGTTTTATCGTTTAAAGCATTGTATTTGTAGATGGTTTTTATCGTGGTATTGTCTTTCTTGTCATAAACAATTTCTTCAGTTTTATTTCCAAAGGAATCGTACTTGGTAGTTTCTTTATGTTTTATTTCTCCACTTTTATTGGTTTCTATTTTCGACAATTTATTGCCTTTTTTGTCAAGCTCTTCCACTATTTTCTTCAGAAGCTTACCCGTAGGATCTGTAATGGTTTCTCCTGTTTTATTACCACTTTCATCAAATGTAAATTCGGATTTTTTAACTAAGGTACCTGTCGAATTATATTCCAAGTATCCTGTTTTCTTATTTTTATCATTGTATAGATACGTCCGTTTTAGGTTCTTGTT
Organism: uncultured bacterium; assembly: GCA_903858655.1. Lineage (GTDB taxonomy): Bacteria > Bacteroidota > Bacteroidia > Bacteroidales > CAIWKO01 > CAIWKO01. Next base: position 8,398 of record CAIOJS010000265.1, read on the forward strand.
TTCTTTGGCGTCAAATTCCGTTTCCTCAATCTTCTTACCATTAGCATTATAGGTTGTTGTTTCTTTTTTTTGAATGCTGCCATCTTTGTTGTAGTCTATGGAGGTAATACTATGTCCATCGGCATCAAATTCTTCGTATGAATCTTTGTAACCATTGGCTTTTTCGTTCAATATATCTGCTTGCCACACCGTAATTGATTTTATTTTATTGGCTTTAATCTCTTTTTTACTTTGAGCTTGAACTGTTAGGGCTAATGCCAAACTTGCTAATAGGATAATTGTTTTTTTCATGGTATTAGATATTAATTAAAGATCATTATTTCCGAAGCCTCATTCTCTTGTTGATTCTTGGTGATTTCCACGTCTCTGATAACAGGAATCATGGCATTGGTCTGTAGAGTGGAGTCTTTTGAATAGGCATAGATGTGATAAATGCCTTTTCGCAGATATTTAAACTCGTAGGTGCCGTCATAGCTTGTGCGTACTCTATCGGAATACGATTTGTCGTCACCATAGATAATATAGACATCAACATCTTGCGCATAATATTGTTCTTGAAGAACAGTGAAAGTTGAATTATAGTTTTTAGCCAATACTTTTCCGTAAATGGAAGAGGTGCCACCTGAGCCCGGATCTTTTTTACAGGAACTAACAGCAAAGAGCAGCGTTAAGCATATTGATACTATGAAATAAGTCTTTTTCATAATTGTGATGGTTTTATGGATAGGTGTAAATTGTAATGGTTTTTAAAATAGTATGAGTTTCTTCGTTATTACGTAATCTTTATAAATAAGTTTGATAACATAGATTCCTTTTGCGAAAGTAGATATATCTATGGATTTAGCAGTAACATACATATTGTCAGGATCCTTATCATAATAATTATTGCATATCGTTTGTCCATTTGTATTTATCATTTCAATAGTATAAGGCGCACCGTCATTTTGAAACTCTAAGTAAACCACATCCCGTGTCGGGTTGGGGAAGATGGATAAATCCATGCCTTGTGTAGTTCCAATTTGATTGATTTTATCGAAAGTGGGCTGCATATACACAAATGGTCCGATGCCATTTGGGTAACGTCCGATTGACTTTGTCAACTCCACTTCACCATACACCACAGAGTCCACAATAGTTCCATCATCATACCCAAGTACTAATTCACCCCCTGTTGAGATGATATTGATGTTTGATGGAACGCAGCCAACCTTAGTGCTTCCGCTTGTGCCTATCATCAAGAAGGTCTTCGAGGGTATGGTGATATCAGGCAATGCCCATTGGGTCATATCCGTGCGAGTATCTACCATATACAAATCCTTCACGTTATAAGGCTCATTAGTGTTGTTATATAGCTCAATCCAATCTTTAGCAAATTCATTAATCACGAGGTCTCCGGGGTTTATTTTAGGTTGAATGCTGATATAATTATACTCGGTTCGCTCCGGATAAAATATCCCTGCCGTATCATTTTCTGCATAGATATAAAACTGAACGGTGTTGCCCGTTACTGTTACAGAGGCACCATACTCACCATCTCCGGCAGCTCCATCATGATGATTACCATCATCGAACATGAGAGTTCTCACAAAGATATCCGTACTTTTCTGTCTAAAGCCTAACAGGCTTACATTCGCATTGATAGTTTTTGCTGTTATCCATACTTCGCCTCCCTTAACAGGAGATATTGGAGAATAAGCAATTTGCAAAATAGAAGGTGCACCATTATAGCCGGGCAGAGTGTCCAAATACGCCATGCGTGCCACCATCAAATCTTTGATACCGGGATTTTGGTGGGATAAAGGTCCGGTAGTGGTGTCCATGTTAGCAAGGAAATCGCTATATGAATAAAACTTATTAGTATCGCTTTGCACGTAGGCATCAATAATAGTCTGATATTGTTTACCTAAAGTATAGTATTCGTTGTTTTTAAAGTTTTCATTTATAATGGTTCGAAGATGTGCCACATACATCTTTCGATATGTCGTGTTTGCAATCAAATTCTTTATCAGAGGGCGTGGCGTAAACGATGCTGTAGTCAACAACTGTAATGGGTTGAGTTGTATTATTTTTGGTATTGTAAGGTTAGTAGCCGTAGCATCCGAGTTTCTAAAACTTCCGAACGACATGTTTAAATCCCACAATATAGGGTTAAATCTATTGTTATCGTCCTTATATAGATAATAGTTCTGCGAATAGCCTATATAACTATCAAGATTTACCA
>CAIOJS010000266.1 GCA_903858655.1 uncultured bacterium
ATATTATTTATCACTTTTGATTAATCAAGATAGGTTTAGAATTTATTATTTATCACTTTGCATTAATGAAGATGCGTTTAAAATATATTATTTATCACTTTGCATTAATGAAGATGCGTTTATAATGTTATTTATAAGTATATTATTCCGAAGTTCTCGAATTGCTACAAATTATATTTTGCAACCATAAATCAGTTCTTGTTACCATTTTTATATTAGATGATTGTATTCACCCCGAAAAGAATAGAGTTTTATGATTTGGGTGTGTAGAGTCTTTCAATGTTTCTTAGTTTACTAAGTGCCTTTTTCTCTCCTTGCTCCTTGTCCATTTTTTCTAAAAGTCTAAAGTCTAATACCCTACCCACTTTTTAAATATATATTTTTTATTTATTGATTGTAATTAAAAAACATTTCGTAGTTTTGCGAAATATATTAATTACTCATTTAAAAATTATAATCATGAAAATAAAAGTATTAGGAACGGGTTGTTCGAGTTGCAAAACATTAGAGAAATCAGTAGTCAATGCCTTAGCTGAATTGAAAATAAAGGCAGATGTAGAAAAGGTGGAAGATATTCAAAAGATTATGGCGTATGGCATTATGCGCACTCCCACATTGATTATTGATGAAAAGATTGCTATTAGCGGAAGAGTTCCCGCCATGAAGGAACTGAAAGAAATCATCGAAAAATACAATTACTAATATGGCAAAGAAACCGAAATTCACAGCACAGCAAGAGCAAATTGCACGTATAGCCAAAGCATTGAGCCATCCGGCTCGGGTCTATATACTCGAAAAGCTGAACGGGCTGAATGCGTGCTGCACGAGCGGCGAAATGATAGGCGATATCCCCATTGCACGTTCCACCTTGTCGCAACATTTGAAAGAGCTAAAATATTCAGGATTAATACAGGGAGAAATTGAACCACCGCAAATTAAATATTGCATCAACCGTCCGAATTGGGAGATAGCCAAGCTGATGCTGCTCGAATTCATGAAATAAGTATTAAGCAAATCATTTCGTAATAAGCAAAAATAACAAAACGCACAGATATGAAAACACAAAACAAATTACAATTCGCAAGTATAGTCTACTTGTTGATGGTCCTGTTGTTTGCAGGATGCGGTTCGAGTGGAAATAAAACGGAAGTTCCTAAAAAAACAGACAGCATACGCGCCACCGAAAATCCTAAAGAAGCTTCGGTGCCGATAAAAGATACGGCGAACAAAGCTGCGGTAGCCCCTGTTAGTAATGATGTTTCGAAAGTTATGATTTATAATTTTCACGTAACGAATCGCTGCGCATCGTGCATCGCCATTGAAGAAGCCACCACGAAAACGCTAAAGACCTATTTTGAAAATGAACTGAAGCAAGGGCGAGTCAAACGGCGCATAGTAAATGTGGATGACGAAGCCAATCAGAAAATTGCAGAGAAATATCAGGCTTTCGGTTCGGGCATTTTTGTCACACGTATATATAAAGGTAAAGAAACGACCACCGACCTCACGGGCGATGGTTTCAAATTTGCTAAAAACAAAGAAGAACGATTTATAGAAATCCTTAAAAATAAGATTCTCGAATATTTAAAATAAACCGCCATGAAAAAAATTGCATGTCTTATTATTATCCTTTTTTCGTTGACTACCTTTGCTCAACAAAAAGGCGACACCATCATTGCCAACAATCCAAGTAACTTAAAATTGAAAGTGTTATATTTTCATGTAACCAATCGTTGTGCGACCTGCAGAAGCATTGAAGCCAATGTTAGAAAAACCTTGAATGATTATTTTCTCAATAAAATAGAACTTGGCACGATAGATTTTTATGTGGTCAATTGCGAGTTGCCCGAAAACAAGGAACTCGCTAAAAAATATGACGCTTATGGAGCCACTTTAGCCATAACAAGTTATATGAATGGAAAAGAGGCACGAACGGAAGATTTAAGCAATTGGGCATTCCAAAAAGCCCACGATGCTGAGGTGTTTGTTGCCGAACTAAAAACCAAAATAGAGGATTACATTAAATAAAAACAACAAAATGGAAGTATTACAGAATTGGTTAGACGCCACGAATGTTCCCTTTCTATCAGCATTTATATTGGGCATCATGACAGCGATAAGCCCCTGTCCACTTGCCACCAATATAACCGCTATCGGGTTTATCAGCAAAGATATTGAACATAAAAAGAAAATATTTTTCAATGGATTGTGGTACACTTTGGGCAGAGCCATAAGTTATACTACTCTCGGTGTGATATTATATTTTGGAGCAAGCAAGTTTCATGTTGCCAAGTTCTTTCAACTGAATGGAGAAAAATTTTTAGGACCATTACTCATCATTGTGGGCATATTAATGTTCGACTTTATCCGAATAAAATTTCCGGGTTTTGGCAAATTGAGCGAACGGATGCAGCATAGAAAACGGAAAAACAATTGGTGGAGTGCTCTGCTTTTAGGGATAGTGTTTGCGCTTGCGTTTTGCCCCTACAGTGGTGTGCTGTATTTCGGCATGTTGATACCCGTCACCATCAGTAGTCCTTCGGGATTGTTTCTGCCTTTTGTGTTTGCTTTTGCCACCGGGTTGCCCGTAATTATCGTGGCATATCTGCTTGCCTTCAGTCTTTCGAGTATAGGTGGATTTTATCACAAGGTGAAGATATTTGAGAAATGGTTTCGACGTATTGTGGCGGTTGCATTTATTATTGTCGGATTTTATTATGTATATATCTTTTACTTTAAAGACATGATACAATGAGCCTAAACTTTTTCAAAAGTCCGAAAGGCAAAATAATACTGCCACTTTTGTTGATTCCAATTTGGTATCTGATATATCATTTTTTGCAGCCTTTCACCGATTGGTTGATATTTTCTGCATTGGGCATGACCAAAGGAAATCATTTGGCAGAAGCACTTTGGTTTTTTATCTTTGAGTTTCCAAAGGTAATGCTGCTTTTGACATTGATAATTTTCTTTGTTGGCATCCTGCGCACTTTCTTCACTCCCGAACGAACGCGCAAAGCTTTGGAAGGAAAAAAGACTTTTACAGGAAATGTGATGGCTTCCTTGCTTGGCATTGTCACCCCTTTTTGCTCCTGCTCGGCTATTCCCTTGTTTTTAGGTTTTGTTGAAGCCGGTGTTCCTTTAGGTGTTACGTTCTCGTTTTTGATCGCAGCGCCCATGATCAACGAGGTGGCGGTGGTGCTTTTATATGGCATGTTTGGCTGGAAAGTAGCATTAATATATATAGGTACAGGTTTAGTAATTGCTATAACTGCGGGATGGGTCATTGGTAAATTGAAACTCGAACGTTGGGTTGAACCTTGGGTGTATGAAACCAAAGTAGGGCACAATGCCTTGGGAGAAGAAAAAGTACATTTCAGCGATAGAATTAAATTTGGATACGATGCCGTGAAAGAAATTGTGGGCAAGGTATGGCTGTATGTAGCTTTGGGAATCGCGGTGGGTGCAGGGGCACATGGATATGTTCCTGCGGAATTCATGGCTTCGTTGATGGGCAAAGATGTATGGTATGCCGTGCCGCTTTCCGTTTTGATTGGCATTCCTTTATATTCAAATGCCGCAGGCATAGTTCCTATCGTTTCAGTTTTAATCGAAAAAGGAGCCTCCCTCGGAACTTCGCTGGCTTTCATGATGTCGGTGATTGGTTTGTCCTTGCCCGAAATGGTGATTCTACGAAAAGTACTGAAACTGCCTTTAATATTCACATTTATTGCTGTTGTTGGTTGTGGTATTATGATAGTTGGATTTTTATTTAATTGGATATTTTAAGGAATCTGTCAAAAATGCACCCAAAATAAGCCTAAAATCCAAAGCCTAACAATCAAAATTCAAAATATTTTCAATAAGTAAACGAACTAGAATTTACAAGCTTGAATAAATTTAATAAACTTTCAAACTTTTTTCATTGTCAATTCAAATTAATGTCGTATGTTTGCGTCATTAAACATTAGAACCATGACCAACAATAAATCCAAACGATTCGAAGCTGATCAACAGAACATTGCGCTCTGTTGCAAGGTGCTTTCTCACCCTGCTAGAATTGCAATAATTCAGTTGCTTGCCGAAAAAAAGGAGATACGCACGGGTGATATATCCGATTTTTTGCCCATAAGCCGCACCACCGTCTCCCAACATCTCAAAGAACTCAAAGAAATGGACATCATAAAAGGCACTATTGATGGGCTAAAAATACATTATTGTCTGAATATGGAAAAGCTCAACGAGATAAAAGAAATTTTCAACAGCTTTTTTGATAGTTCCATAAGTCCGTTTTGCTGCTCATGCGATTAAAATAATTACTAACCTTATATATAAATAAACATGAAAAAAATTAATCTGATTATCGGTGCAATCATTATGATTTCGCTCTCGTTGAGCGCAATGGCACATAACTCTTCTCCCGTATCGGGGAAAGCAGTTACTCATAAAAGTAAAGCAAATGGTGTATCTTTCAATGCTGCCACCAATCCTGCAGCCGATTTGGAAAAAGCTAAAAAAGAAGGCAAATCGGTCTTCTTGGTGATAACAGGAACCGGGGCAATTGGCGTAGAAAAAATGGTAACGATAGCTAAAGCTGCCAATGCAAAAGTGCTTAAGTCTGTAGTTGTTCAAATGAACAAAGATGATGCTGCCAACAGTGCTTTGGTGAGCAAGTTGGGCGTTTCGGGTGTGCAAGTACCTCTTATCTTGGTGATTTCGCCCAAAGGTGTTGCCGTGGCAGGTTTCAATACTACACAAGCCACAACCGAACTGCTGGTTCAAGCTATTCCTTCGCCCAAGCAGGATGAGGTGTTGTTTGCTATTTCGCAAAAGAAACCAGTGTTTTTGGTGATTTCAAAAAAAGGTTTGACCGACAAGACTGCGCTCATAGCCAATTGCAATACGGCAAGCACCAAAATGACAATTAAACCCGTAATAGTGGAATTTGATTTTGCCGACACCAAAGAAGCTGCTTTTCTGAAACAATTAGCAGTTGCAGATGTTACTACAAAAACACGCATCATCGTAATCAATGCATCTGGGCAAATTGCCGACCGCTATGAGGGCACGGCAACCGAAGCTGCTTTGATGGCTTCGGCAACCAAAGTGGTGTTGAGCAGTTGTTGTCCGGGTGGCAGCAGCAGCGGTTGTGGTAAAAAATAATTTGGTATGAATATCAGAAAACTTGTCTGGCTTGAGTTTAAACAGCACAAGTCACAATTGATTTCAGGTTTGTTAGCAATTACTTTAGGAATTGCCGTAATCGTTGGAATTAGGTCTATTTCAGTCGTGTCAGAGAAAGCAGTGGCTGTAAACCTTGATAATTTGGGTGCCAACATATTGGTGTTACCCCAAGCCTCCAATGTGGATAATTATTACGCTGCCGATATTGATGCTCCCACCATGCCCGAAGAATATGTGGACAGAATTGTTTCGTCCAACTTAGAAGGTGTGGACAATTTGTCGCCCAAACTGACGCGAAGAATTAAGGTGGGCACAGAAAATGTTGTGCTCACAGGTATCATGCCGAAGAATGAAATCACCTCCAAACCTATGTGGCAACAGTCTGGTTTGTTGGGCAATGATTTGAAAGCAAGTTGCGCCCCCACCAATGCAGTGAACCAAAGCAATGGCTATGAAGATGAAAAATTGAAACGTAAGGTTATCGATTCTTTGGGAGCAGATGAATATTTGCTCGGTTCCACAATTGCACGAAAATTAAAATTGGCGGATGGCGGCAGTGTTGTTATTCTTGGCGAGAAATTCAAAGTGAGCAGAGTGCTCAACGAAACAGGCACCGTTGACGACGACCGCATATTCATACATCTGCGCAAAGCTCAAGAATTGTTGAAAATTCCCAATCAAGTGAGTGCCATCGAAATTATGGGGTGTTGCAATGCCATTTCCGACGGACTGTTGAGCAAATTGCGCAATGTTTTGCCCGATACACGAATCACCACTATTGGTCAAATCGTAGCAACGCAAATTCAAACCAACAAAATGATGAATAAGGTGTCGCTCATTTTTCTTATCATTATCATATTTGTAGGTGGTATATCCATCGGTAATTTTATGTGGGCAAACATCAACGAGCGCCGCAAAGAGATTGGAATGTTGCGTATGATAGGATTTAATAAGGCAACGATTTATCGAATGATATTAGCCAAAGCCTTCGTATTGGGCATCATCGGAGGCTTAATCGGTTATATCCTTGGCACGGCAGCAGGCGTTTGGTTGGGTCCCGAATTGGCGGGGCTTCCCGTGCAGCCGATTCCAAGCCTCATCTTGATTTCTTTATGTATATCTATAGTTGTATCACTTTTAGGTTCCATTCTCCCGGCATATCTAGCGGGACGAATTGACCCTTTTAAAAACATGCAGGAGGTGTAAATGATTCTAAAAACAAACAATCTCTGTAAACAATATCAACATAAAGATGTACCTGTTGATGCTTTGAATCATGTAAGTTTTGACGTGAACGAAGGCGATTTTGTTACCATCACGGGGGCATCGGGTTCGGGCAAGACTACATTATTATTATCCCTTGCTGGATTGATTCAAGCCTCTTCGGGCGAAATACGCATCATGGACTTTGATGTGGTGCAAGCTTCCGACCGTAAACTCTCTGATTTCAGACGGAAGCATATCGGCTTTGTGATGCAAAGTTTTGCCTTGATTCCATATCTTACGGCTATCGAAAATGTGATGCTACCTTTAGCGATATCAAAGGGTAAGAAAGAACAAAAATATCAAAAGGCATTGGCGTTGCTCAAATTGGTTGATTTGGAGAACAGGAAGAATCATTTACCGAGTGAACTTTCTGCCGGACAACAGCAAAGGGTGGCGATTGCAAGAGCTTTGGTGAATTCACCTACCTTAATATTAGCAGATGAACCAACAGGGAACTTAGACCCGAGTCTTTCTACCGATATTCTGAATCTTCTGAAGAAAATAAATAAAGAAGAGAAAATTACGATACTTATGGTTACGCATAGCCCTTTGGCAGCGGAATATGGAAATCGAAAAATCAATCTTCATAATGGTTGCATAAATTAAAAGTGGAAACAAAACAGACTACAACATATTTCACCTCTCATGGGTTCTTTTCGGCAGGATTTTTTAATCTAACGCCCAAAGAAGCTTTTGAGGAAGCACAAAACAAAACTGCAATTGTGGATGTGCGAGAAGAAGATTTTACTGCTTTTAAATGTTTTGATGTGCCCACTGTTATCTATATACCCTATTCTCAAATGGTTTCGCGCTTTGAGGAACTTCCTCAAGATATACCTTTGATTATTGCCGATTCTGTTGGTCTGAGAAGTAAGGAAGCCATGATGTTTATAACTAGTAAAGGCTTTGAGAATATTGCAAATATGGCAGGTGGCATGGTTGAATGGGAGCGCGATGGTTTGCCTCTTGTCTTGGATGCTACCGAAAGGCTTGATGGGTCGTGTATGTGTCAATTGAAACCAAGAAATAAATTAAAAAATAAATAGAACAATGAAAGTACTAATAATTTGTACAGGCAACACCTGTAGAAGTCAGATGGCAGAGGGATTTTTGAAATCTTTTGATGCGCAACTTGAAGTATATTCTGCAGGAACCAAAGCGGAGAAGCAAGTCAATCTTTATGCGGTGAAAGCCATGAGTGAGTTGGGCATTGACATCAGCCAACAACATCCGAAACATGTGGATGAGTTTCTGGGAGTTGATTTTGATTATGTGATTACTGTTTGCGACGGTGCCAAAGAAATCTGTCCGGTTTTCACAGGTAAAGTAAAGCAACGTATGCATATTGGCTTTGATGACCCTGCCGATGCAAAGGGAAGTGAGGAGGAAATCATGCCGATATATAGAAGGGTGCGGGATGAGATAAAAGAACGGTTTCATACCTTTTATATGAATGACATTCAATAGCAAATGAATAAATAAAACAACGAAGATAATTACATAACAACCTATCAACTGAATACTAAATTTTAAAACAATGGTAAATCAAGAAGCAAAAGACTGCGGCTGCCAAGATGGATGCTGCGAGCCAAAGAAAAAAAACAAATTATGGATGCAGATTGTATTTGCGCTCATATTTTTAACCGCCTTATCCATCATCACTGTGAAACTCGTGGGAAGAGGCGATGACAAAACCATCCTTGGAAAAGACTCTACCTGCACAAAAACCTCTGGCTGCTGCCCGGGATCAGGACAAAAAAGCTGTGCCAAAACGTCTGATTCCACTAATAAAACCTCTTGTTGTCCTAAAGAAAAAAAATGATGCATGAATGGATACAACAAGTCTTGAACTCAGATCAAGCAGGGCTTAGCGTTCTCATCGCTGTTTTCTTGTTGGGAATCATCAGCGTGTTCACTTGCGCTTGCAATTTATCTATCATCGGCATCGTGGCAGCCTATTCGGGCACTCTGGGTTCCACCGGAAAAACAAAAACGATAGTAATGAACGCTTTGTTTTTTTTGCTTGGCTTGGTCATTTCCATGTCAGCGGTGGGAGGTTTGATAGGCTATGCCAGCGAATTTATCAGTGCCTCTTTTGGCAATTATTGGAAGATAGCCGCAGGCTTGGTTTCGGTATTTTTTGGACTTTACATGATGGATTTAGTTCCATTCAAACTGCCTAGTATAACACTAAAATCGTCGAATCGCAAAAGCGGGATGCTATCATCTATACTTTTTGGGTTGACCATTGGCGGACTCACCTTGGCGAGCAGCGCCTGTTGCAACCCTGTTTTCCCTATCGTTTTAGCTATTTCGTTTGTCAAAGGAAGCTTTGTTTGGGGTATTTTATTGATGCTTGCGTTTGCCCTCGGACATGGGATTACACTTACGGCTCTTATCATAGGTGCTGGATTAGGCTTTGGCAAAACTTCAAAAACCTTCTCAACATTCGGAAAGGTGCTTAAATATGGAGGTGGCGCTATTATGGTTGCTATCGGATTTTATTTTTTGATTACAATTTAATGTAATATGACAAAACATTACGTAACCGATGTGATTGGCACAGCGATTGGAAGCGTAGAGCGAGTTTCAACGGTGTGGAGCCGATTAGATATTTTGCAAACAATTCGTGTGCGGTGGTCAATCGGAAGAATGAATTATTTAGTAACACCTGGAGTTTATGCAGTTGGCAAGCCTGATGCGGATTCTAACATATTTATTAGCGCCAATTTCAAACTAAGTTTCGACCATTTGCGGCGAGCCCTTCACGGGATAAACGCCTGGATATTGGTGCTCGATACTAAAGGAATTAATGTATGGTGTGCTGCAGGCAAAGGAACTTTTGGTACAAAAGAACTTGTCCATCGTATCAGTGAACATCACATAAGCCAACTTGTGAATCATAAAAAACTCATTCTTCCACAGCTCGGTGCTGTGGGTGTTTCGGCTTTTGAGGTTAAAGATCAAACAGGCTTTAAAGTAATTTATGGACCTGTGGAAGCCAGAGATATTAAACCCTTTGTTGGTACAGGAATGGAAGCCACTCCTGCCATGCGGAAAATCAATTTTACTATGATTGACCGTTTGAAGTTAATCCCCGTTGAATTGTCTTACGGGCGCTACTACTTATTGCTAATTCCCGCTATTTTCTTTATCCTTTCGGGACTCAATATTCATGGATATTCTGTGGATGCTGCATGGCAAATAGGCGGTATATCGGTCTTATATTTATTGGTTGCATATCTTTCGGGATGTGTTATCACACCAATGTTATTGCCTTGGATTCCTTTCCGCAGATTCTCCGTTAAGGGATTAATCATTGGGTGGATATTGGGTGGCGTTGTTTTATACCTAACAGGAAGTTTGCTTACCATCTTCGAAATCATTTCATGGCTCTTGATGATGGGCTCACTTTCATCCTTCCTTGCTATGAATTTCACAGGCTCCTCCACGTTCACATCCTTATCGGGAGTGCAAAAAGAAATGAAATTGTCATTGCCTTTGCAGATTATTGCTACAGGCATAGGAATTATTGGTTGGATAATCACTAGATTTATATAATTTATGATAGAATTAAAATATTTAAAGAACGTTGTTACGCTTCAACTCGATCAACAGAAATGTAATGCATGTCGCATGTGCGTGCTGGTTTGTCCGCATGAAGTATTTGAAATAAAAGATAAAAAAGCCCATATCATTCGTAAAGATTTATGTATGGAATGCGGTGCGTGCGAAAAGAATTGTTCGGAGGGAGCCATAAGTGTAAAATCGGGTGTAGGATGTGCTGCAGGCATCATCAACGGCTTGTTGCGCGGCACAGAGCCTACTTGCGATTGCTCATCTAGTGGCAGTGTTTGTTGCTAAAGTATTTAGAAATGAGAGCATTCGACGCTATTAAGCACTCTATTTAAATACGTAATTAGCTCAATTAACCATTTAACTAATAAAAACAATGCCATCAAACAAAAGATTAGGTTTTTTAGACCGTTATTTAACCCTATGGATTTTCTTAGCCATGGCGATAGGTGTGCTATCGGGATATTTCTTCCCTGTCATAGCCCAATTTTGGGAATCCTTAAAATCATCTCCTGAAAGTACAACCAACATACCGATTGCTATCGGTTTAATTGTCATGATGTTTCCGCCTTTAGCCAAAGTGAAGTACGAGGAATTGGGAGATGTGTTTCGCAATTACAAAGTTTTGTCATTATCTTTAATCCAAAACTGGGTAATAGGTCCCGTGTTAATGTTTGCGCTAGCAATTGCTTTCTTCAAACTGTTTCCGGGCGAAAACAACGCGAACTTACCTTATATGTACGGCATCATCATGATTGGTTTGGCGCGCTGCATTGCGATGGTGATTGTTTGGAACGATTTAGCTAAAGGCGACACGCAGTATGCAGCCGGTTTGGTGGCATTTAATTCTATCTTTCAGGTGTTATTCTTTTCCGTGTATGCGTATATATTTATTGCTGTATTGCCCGCATGGTTCGGTATCCCAACGAATCATGCCGTTGAGAACATCACGATAATACAGATTGCAAAAAGCGTTTTCATCTATTTGGGCATACCGTTTATTGCAGGTTTCCTGACTCGTTTTATACTCATTCGCTTTAAAAGCAAAGAATGGTATCATACAAAATTTGTTCCGAAGATTAGTCCTTTAACCCTTATTGCACTTTTGTTTACCATCATCGTCATGTTTTCCTTAAAAGGAGAAACTATCGTTAAGATACCTCTTGATGTTGTGATGATTGCAATTCCGCTGTTGATTTATTTTGTGATTATGTTCTTCGCTTCCTTTTATATGAGCAAAAGGGTAGGGGCAACTTATGGACAATCAGTGACCTTATCTTTTACAGCAGCGAGCAATAACTTTGAGTTAGCTATAGCGGTGGCGATAGCCATTTTTGGGATGAATTCAGGAGAAGCATTTACAGCGGTGATAGGTCCTTTGGTGGAAGTGCCGGTGATGATTGCCTTGGTGAATGTAGCATTTTGGTTTAAGAAGAAATATTTTTAAGCCAACAGAAAGCTTTTCGAAGCAATTTACTTATCCATAAATTTTCTCTTGGCAATTGGTATCTCCATTACAGTTTCAATGTTTGCTATTATTTCAAGCAATACATTTTTGAATGCCGTTTGCGTGGGGCGATTTTCATAAAAAAGCGTCCGAATGGTTAAGAGTTGAGACTCTTCGCTTAACCATTGACAAATAAGTGTTTTTGCTTCTCTCAGAAAAGCACCTTCATTGATGCAAGAATAGGCTAAAGCTCCAAATTCTAAACTCAAATCAGGATGGAAGTTTTCTGCATGTCCGATGATGGCATTATAGGTTTCGTTTGATAAATCATCTATATCCATGACTACTATATTTTATATGTTCAACATAACTGTTAATTCTTAAGTTTTAGTCTCGATGTGATAGCATATTTGTAAATACACAAATCTCGAACTCTCGCATCTAAAACTTTACCCAACAAAATTATAAAAATTAATAGGATTAAATCAAATAATTCGAAAAATATTTTCTTGAAAAAAGTTTAGATTTTTTTTCTCCCTTCCTTTCTCATTTTAATTTTACGCACTCTTTTGGTTTGTATTGAATCATTAATAAATAGCAAAATTAAAAACTCTTTTTCCTTACATCAAAGTCATTAATAGCATTGTATTCGTCATGAACAAAAATGAGTATATTGGGTACATACCTAGTAACCTAATTATTTCAAGGTGTGTAAAGACTTGAAAATATCTTTCCTTTACATACTATTTTCTTGAAAAGCTTGTTATTAATTCTATCAAATGGCAATGATAATTATGAAATTTTTTCTACTTTTGCACTCGATTTCATACAAGCATGGTTTCACATGACAAGGAACTGATATTCTTTATCAAAAATGATAAGGCATCAGCATAACGTGTCTTAATAACCCGAATAAGAAATATACTTTAATTTAATCAAATAATAATTCAAACAACGTATCAAATTATGAAAACAAAATTGATGTTATTACTTTTAAGCTTACTAACCATCAGTGTTAATGCACAAAAAAAAGCTATCCTAAAATTCGACAAAGTCGCGAACGACTATGGCAAGATAAACGAAGAAAATGGGAAAGCGCTTGCAACATTCACCTTTACAAATGTCGGAAATGACACCCTGCGCGTGCAGGAAGCAAAACCTTCCTGCGGTTGCATCAGTTCCGATTGGACCATGACTCCTGTGGCTCCCGGACAAACAGGCTATGTTAAAGCCTTATACAATCCTTACCACATGTCAGGCACTTTCGAAAAGTCAATCTGGGTGCACTCCAATGCTGCCATTCCCGATATCACCTTAACCCTTAAAGGCGAGGTTATCCCCAAAGTAAAAACCTTACAAGACTCTTTTCCTATCGTCAACGGTAGTCTTAGAATGCCAGGCAAAGGATTCTTTTTGCGCAACATTCCCAACACAGAAATCAAAAAAGATTCCATGCTTATTTATAATTCAGGGGACGCAAACCTTAACTTATCTTTCAAAGATTATCCTTCATTTGTTACTTGCAAAGCCAAACCTACCTCGATTGGTCCAAAACAACATGCCAAACTTTTTATAACCTACGATGCTACCAAAAAGGGCGAATATGGTGTGGTTTCCGACACTATCACTTTGGTCACAAATGATGCCAGCGACCCCAACAAAAAAATTAGTATCACGGCAACACTTATGGACGATTTTTCCAAATTGACTACAGAACAAAGAGAAAATGCACCCAAGATTGTATTTACTGCAGATAACCTTGATTTTGGTACTGCCAAATCAGGCGAAATAGTCAAACGCACTTTCGAATTTACCAATAAAGGAAAAGATATGTTGATTATCCGCAAAGCTACTCCATATCGAAGCGATTGCAAAGTTACTATTGATGGCAGCGACCATATAGCTACTGATCAAACTGGAAAAATCACCCTTGAGTTCAATACAGCAACTATTGTTGGTGATGAAAAAAGAACTGTGATGGTTACTACAAACGACCCAACACGTTCTTTCCTCATTTTGGTTTTAAAAGGAAAAATTACCCAATAACACATCCCAATAACTATGTCGAAGCTAAAGAAATATCTGCCTTGGAGCATTAGGATTTTCATATTCATTATGTTTATGGTGTCTGGCATCGCAAAGATGTTTCCAATTTGGGCATTCGAAAAACAATTTGTTGATTTAGGCTTTGCTTCATGGTGTAATGCGCCTTACTTTGCCCGTTTCATCATCGCATTAGAAATTGCTATTGGCATCGGCATCTTGCAGCCACATTTTCTCAAGCGCTTTGTCATTCCTGTTACGGTTATTCTTTTGGCTGCATTTTGTGTCCATCTTTCCATGCAGATGTATGCTCATGGCGCAATGACTGGAAATTGTGGCTGCTTCGGACAACTAATCCCAATGACGCCCCTGGAAGCTTTTATCAAAAACGTGGTCTGCATTGCATTACTGATTTATCTGTACAAACATGTCAACGACAGAGAAAAGGGGCAAAACAAATTTGTTTATATCATTTTAATTTATCTTGCTTCTGCCTTGTTTATGTTTGTGTTTTTTCCTTTCAGCCCATGCAAAAATATTGAAACTGTAGTTCCTGAAGTAAGCCTTACGGATTCAGTCAAGAATTTGCCTGAAGCTAAAGACACCACAAATACAACAGCTGTCAAGCAGGGTAATACAGACAATAAAGACGCAGCCATTAAAGATTCTACTCCTATTGTGGTCGAAGAAAAAGGACCTCCTAAAATCAAATCACGCTACAGTTCAGTTTCTACTTTTAGCAACAAAAAAGTTGATTTGGATGCCGGAAAAAAGATACTATGTCTCTTTGCAGCGGGTTGCGATCATTGTCGTCACACTGCCAAAGAATTACATCTGTTAGCGAAAAAAATCTCCTTGCCTCCTATTTATGTTATCTTTATGAATGAAGAAATTGATCAAATACCCGATTTTTTCAAAGAGGCAGAAACTAAATTCCCCTACACAATTATTGAAGTTCCTGCCTTTTGGAACCTTATAGGCAGTAATGCCGACACGCCTGGAGTCGTCTTTCTTTGGAATGGAAACATCATTAAATTCTACGAAGGACTTGACGCAAATAAATTCAATGTGCAAGAATTTGAAAAAGTTATTTCGAATAAATGATTTTTTTTTAGTATATTTGTCGTGAATATAAAGCTATTCATTAAAACTAAAAATCACAATTCTATCTAAAAACACATCCTAATGAAATCATTTGAAATAATCGGCGGCAAAACCCTTCATGGTGAAATCATTCCCCAAGGAGCCAAAAACGAAGCCCTGCAAGTAATCTGCGCCACAGTACTTTGCTCGGAGCTGATAACAATCAGCAACATTCCCGACATCCAAGATGTAAACAAACTCATCGAATTAGTCTCCGATTTAGGTGTTGATGTCACCAAGCTAGCCCCCGATACTTACAGCTTCAAAGCCGACAATATCCGCATGAATTATCTTGCTACACCCAAGTTTCTGGAACAAACCACTAGTCTTCGCGGTTCTGTAATGTTGATTGGACCCTTGTTGGCTCGTTTCGGAAAAGCTTACATGCCAAAACCAGGGGGAGATAAAATTGGTCGCCGCCGCCTCGACACGCACCTAATGGGCTTGCAAAACCTGGGTGCTAAAGTTGAATACGACTATACCAACAACACCTATCAAATCATTGCCAACAAACTCATTGGTTGCGACATGCTCCTTGACGAAGCCTCTGTAACAGGTACTGCTAACATCGTTATGGCGGCTGTCATGGCTGAAGGTACCACCACCATTTTAAATGCTGCCTCCGAACCCTATGTAGTGCAGTTATGCCACATGCTCAACAATATGGGCGCCAAAATCAGCGGCGTCCGTTCCAACCTGCTAACCATCGAAGGCGTAACATCCTTGCACGGGTGTCAACATCGTTTGCTGCCCGATATGATTGAAATTGGCAGTTTCATTGGCTTAGCTGCCATGACACAGTCAAGCATCACCATTAAGAATTGTGGATACAAACATCTTGGAATAGTTCCCGATGTCTTCCGAAAACTTGGGATTATCATTGAGCGCATTGGCGAAGACATCTATATTCCTGCTCAAGAAGAATACGAAATTGAAAACTACATTGATGGCTCCATCTTAACCATATCCGACGCCCCTTGGCCCGGTTTCACGCCCGACCTTATCAGCGTTGCCCTTGTGGTTGCCACTCAGGCAAAAGGAAGCGTATTGATTCACCAAAAAATGTTCGAAAGCCGTTTGTTTTTTGTTGACAAACTCATTGATATGGGTGCCAAAATCATCCTCTGCGACCCCCATCGAGCTACAGTTATCGGGCTAAACCGCCAAAACCCCTTACGCGGTATAACCATGACCTCCCCCGACATACGTGCCGGAGTAGCTTTACTCATCGCTGCCCTCTCTGGCAATGGAAAAAGCACAATCAACAATATCGAACAAATTGACCGTGGGTATCAAAACATTGACGAGCGTCTGCGAAATCTCGGCGCAGAAATTATTCGTAAATAACCTTACTTACACAATATTTTTGTACTTTTTTAGTATTATTAAGATTGAATACAAATACTACACAATGGAAAACAAAAACGTCCTCGACCAACTAACCCAAGGCGAATACAAATACGGTTTCTTCACCGATGTTGAAATGGATTCGGCTCCCAAGGGGCTCAATGAAGACATCATACGCTTTATCTCTGCTAAGAAAAACGAACCCGAATTCATGCTCGAATTCCGCCTCAAAGCCTACCGCAAATGGCTCACCATGAAGATGCCAGATTGGGCGCATCTCAACATTCCGCCCATTGATTATCAAGAAATCATTTTCTATGCCGCGCCCAAAAACACCAAAAAACTCGGCAGCCTCGACGAAGTGGACCCCGACTTACTCAAAACATTCGAAAAACTTGGAATCCCCCTCAACGAACAAAAACTCATGTCCGGCGTTGCCGTTGACGCCGTCATTGATAGCGTTTCCGTAAAAACCACCTATCAGAAGGTCTTAGAAGACAAAGGTATCATATTTTGCTCCATCAGCGAAGCCGTCCAAAACCATCCCGACCTAATTAAAAAGTACTTAGGCTCTGTGGTTCCTTTTGGCGACAATTATTTCGCTGCCCTCAATTCCGCTGTCTTCACCGACGGCTCCTTCTGCTACATCCCCAAAGGAACACGTTGTCCCATCGAACTTTCCACCTATTTCCGCATCAATGCTGCCAACACGGGACAATTCGAACGCACCTTGCTCATTGCCGACGAAGGCGCCTATGTCAGTTATATGGAAGGCTGCACAGCTCCACAGCGCGATGAAAATCAACTGCATGCCGCTGTCGTCGAAATCATCGCCCTCGAAGATGCAGAAGTCAAATACTCCACCGTCCAAAATTGGTACCCGGGCGACAAAAATGGAAAAGGTGGCATCTTCAATTTCGTCACCAAGAGGGGCATCTGCAAAGGCAACAGTTCAAAAATATCTTGGACACAGGTCGAAACAGGATCTGCAATAACTTGGAAATACCCTAGTTGCATCCTCAAAGGCGACAACTCAGTCGGCGAATTCTATTCCGTGGCAGTCACCAACAACCATCAGCAAGCCGACACAGGCTCCAAAATGATACATCTCGGCAAAAACTCCAAATCAACCATTATTTCCAAGGGCATCTCTGCCGGAAAAAGCGACAACTCCTACCGCGGACTCGTCAAAGTTGCCAAAGGTGCCACCAATGCACGCAACTATTCCCAATGCGATTCCCTTCTGATGGGCAGCAAATGCGGCGCCCACACCTATCCCTACATCAAAGTGGACAACAAAACCGCCATCGTCGAACACGAAGCCACCACATCCAAAATCTCCGACGACCAACTCTTCTACTGCAAACAACGCGGCATAGACCAGGAAAGCGCCATCAACCTCATCGTCAACGGCTATGCCAAAGAAGTCCTCAACAAACTCCCCATGGAATTCGCCGTCGAAGCCCAAAAACTACTCTCCATCAGCCTCGAAGGAAGCGTCGGCTAAAAGCTAAATCAACTCAAAAAATACAACTTGTGACGTTCTAATTCGCAATTTGTAGATTCGTAATTCGTAGTGGCTAACATATCTTAATTCAAAGCTCCACTCATTGCCCTGTTAAAGCTAGAAATTGAAATGATTAAACGAATGCGTCAATTCTCTAAAAATATCAATCAAACTCAGCAACGCATAAAGCCCACCACTTACAATTAAAATTATCTTCCACACTTTATTCTTCACAACGAAGGCTAACAACAATGGAATGGCAGCCCAAATCAGTCCAAAGAAATTACTCACATACTGCAATGTATGCCAACTCTCCGAACTCATTTTGGAAAAAACCATCCAAAACAACTTCGAAAACATCAAAAAGATACCGATTCCAATAATCACACTATCAGAATACTTTGTATTACCACAACATTCCTGATGTTGCTCTTGCAAATCGCTTCCGCAATTCACACATACCGAAGCATCAGCTTCATTTCCTATACCACATTTCTTACAATTCATAAAACTAGATTTAAAAATTAATACTTTTGAAAAGAACCGTAAAGATACACATAAATCTATTCCACAACATTTTTTTTTCAAATAAAAATTTCTTCCTCTTCAATTAGTCTATATCTTCAAATTGTCATCGGATACGCGAATATTGCCTATGGATACCCTGAAATAGCATTTGACAATAGATCCTTCGTGTACTGCCTACCCTAACAAATAAATCATCATCATTGATTTATCCACATATAGCTCCAAAAATCATATAAACGGCACAATCTCGCCTAACGATTCCTCGAAAAATACTTTTTTAATCGCAATTGCGAAAGCGATAAGCCCAAAATCACCACAAAAATACCAGCTATTTTCAAGGGAGTGAAAGTTTCGCGTCCCATAAAGTAAGAAAGAGTTGCGGTGAAGATGGGAATTAGGTAAGTGAATATAGATGCTTTCGTAACACCTATCTTTTGTGTGCCAATAGTGAACAAAAAGAAAGCCATTGCCGAGGCAAATACCGCCAACGACACAATGTTCCACACCAATTCCGAATTTATTTGAACGGTGAAAAAGATATCCATATCAAACAGCAAAACTAATGGCAAAAAATAAAAGATTCCGATTACGTTTTGCATGGAAATGATGGTGTAGGCATTATATTTCTTACCAAGCATCTGTAAAATATAACTATACCCCATAACACTCGCTACGGCTATCATCAAAAACATCAAACCTAAAGGAGATGCGGCAAAATGTAGGTCTTTATTCAACACAACCATCAAAACGCCCAAGAAGGCAATGAAGATTCCGAAGAAAGTTCCCGATTTGATAGGCTCTTTGGCTAAGAAAAACATGGCAAATGGCACAAACAATGGTATGGTAGAGATGATTATTGCCGCGACTGTGGGCGCAACATATTTCAATCCATAACTTTCGCCCAAATAATAAATCAAAGGTTCGAAGAATGCCAACAAAAGAAACATGAGGATGTCTTTGCGCCTGATGCGTTGCAGTTTTCCTAAGATTAATGACAAACTCACCAGAAATAAGGACGCAATCACCAAGCGGATGAACACCGTGGACAGTGGGTTGAGGTACTTAAACACCGTTTGTGTCCAGATGTAGGAGAAACTCCAAAACACCATGGCGAGGGTGAGCAGTAGATATGTGAATGCCTTATTTATTTTCATACAAGTGCGCAAAAGTAATGAAAAATTTCTTGTTTTTCAGAAGCGGATAACAGAAAAACATCCGATGCACATCCGCTATCTAATAAACAATTCGTATTTTTGCAAAAAAACTGCATGCCGAACAAATCTAAACATAAGAAACTACCCCCATTATTTGTGATAAAAGCCACGATGGGCTTGCGTAATTTCTTGGTAAAGATTACAAAAGGAATGTTGCCCGCCAATTTTGTCTTGTTGGAAGAAGCTTCCGCCATTTGGAAGGCAAAATCCATAGCGGTAGCCGCCCAATTAAATATTTCGGACTATTTGGAGGAAAAACCCCTGCCGATTTCCCAATTAGCAGCCCTCGCGGAATGCCATGAAGACGCCTTGTATCGTATGATGAGGGCTTTGGCAGGAGAAGGCATCTACAAAGAACTTGCGGATAAACATTTTACAAACACTAAGCTCTCGAAAGCCATTCAAACGAAAGAAGATTCGGTGAAGTACTTCGTGATGCATCATGTGGGCGTGAACAATTGGGATTTGGTGGGCGATTTGTATAATTGTGTGAAGACCGGCGAGAATGCCATCACCCATAAATTCGGAATGGAGCCCTTCGAGTATCTGGAAAAGCATCCCGAAAAAAATAATATCTTCAACAAAGCTATGACAGAGACCGCAGAATTGTCGGGAAGCATATTCCTGAATGCATATAACTTCGGCAAATATAAAAAAATCATAGATATTGGTGGCGGGCAGGGGCATTTGTTGGCGCAGATATTGAGAAAATACCCAGCCACAGAGGCAATTTTGTTCGACCAAGCACATGTGGTGAGCGATGCACATCTTCTTCTAAAAAAATATAAAGTTGATGATCGTTGTAGCATCGTTGAAGGAAGTTTTTTCTCATCCATACCACCAAATGGCGATCTTTATATCTTAAAAAACATACTGCACGATTGGGATGACTCAACATCCGCAGAAATTCTTAAAAATATTCGCGCAGCCATGCTTCCTCATAGCAAATTACTGTTGATTGAAACTATTATCAAACCAAATAATAAACCTTCGTTTGGCAAGTTTGTTGACTTACAAATGCTTATTGGAACTTCAGGTGGGAAGGAAAGAACGCTTGAAGAATTTACGAAGCTTTTGACCGAGGCGGGATTCGCCTTCCGACGTGTTATTGAAAATGCCACGCCTTTCAGCTTTATAGAAGCTGTCACAAATTAATTTCTTACGCATAAAAATGAAAATACTCCTGATAAGTCCCGGCTCGCCGGACGAAATTGATAATTTGATTATCCGCCAAATTCCTTATCTGTTTGCCAAAGCATTTACGGCGCCTCACGCAATCGCCACGGTAGCGGCATTGACACCGCTGGAACACGAGGTTACGCTCCATGATGAATACATGAAAGGTCCGGTGGACGATTTTTTGCCCGGAACCGACTTCGACATCATCGGGGTGAGCATCACTTCCAATCAACTGCAACGAAGTTTGAAGATAGCACAGTTGTGTAAGAAATTTTGTCCGAAATCATTATTAGTGGTGGGCGGCATCGGCGTCGAGACGCTCATCTATAAAAATAAGGAAGACATTGATGTGGTTTTTCATGGCGAAGCGGAAGACACCTGGGGCAGATTTTTGGAGGATTACAAGACGGGCACATATCAGCGGGTGTACAAAAACGTTTCGAAGCCCGACATGACCAAAACTCCGCCGCCCCGTTGGGATTTGATAGCCAAAGATATTTGCGCTTACAATTCCGTTTCGGTGCAAACCACGCGCGGATGTCCTTACGACTGTAGTTTTTGCGATGTTATCTATACTTACGGTCGAAAACCGCGCAGCAAATCAATCGAACAGGTGTTGGAAGAAATCCGTCGCTTGAATGATTTGAAAGTGATGATGGTTTTCATTGCGGATGATAATTTTGCGGGAGATAGGAAGTATGTGAAAGATCTCTTGCGGCAGTTAATCGTGTTAAACAACTCATTTAAAGTGCCGATGGGCTTCTTTACCCAATTAGATATCACGGTGGCAGAGGACGATGAACTGCTGGAGCTGTTAGCCGATGCCAACTTCTATAACTTGATGATAGGAATTGAATCGGTGAACGATGATTCGCTGAAGGATATGAACAAAAAGCAAAATATCGGTGTGTCGGCAACGGCGGCTATTAAAAAAATTCAGTCGTATGGCATGGCGGTGTTGGTTCACATGATTATTGGCGCAGATTCTGACGATGAAACGGTGTTCGACAAGACCGCAAATTTCGTGCAAGAGGCAAACATCATCTTCCATATATGTCATCCTTTGGCAGCGCCTCCGGGCACGAAGATGTGGTATGACTATAAACGGCAAGGACGCTTGGTGACCACCGAGCATGAGGAAGCGAGCGACAAAATGGATATCATCACCAATATAATTCCCAAGAATTTGTCGCGCATCGAACTGTTTGAGGGGTTGGCTGACTATTGGGATAAGATTTTTGTGCATGATAAGTTTCTCGAACGTGCGTTGGGCTACGTAAAAGGCATTACCTACACTCCCAAGGCTAAGCCGCCCGGGTTTTCGTCCTTTTGGGCGATGCGGAAAATGATGGGAAGTATGTTTATGTATTTCATGTTTAAAATCCCTAAGAAAGATCGGCAGACTTTCTTTAAAATTTTGCGCGCTACCGATAAAAAAAAGCTGGGATTTTTGATGCCGAAGATTGTTTATATGTACACTTTTTTCATTATAGATTGCAAACGCTCTGCGTATGATGCAAAAGTGGCGCGCGAAATGGCACAGTGGGAGCGCGACAATCCCACGAAGGTGAAAGTGGATTCGTGCGACATCCCCGTTTCGGAGAAAATTCGCGAAAATGGCAAACATCTGGTGGCGGAAGCCTACAAATATATGCGCAGCCACACGCCCTTGAAAGAAATCATTTATAAAACTATCGTCGCCGCTATGCTCGACTTCAGCGACCGCTTTGGGGATACATTTGAAGGCATGGACGACTTCCATAGAGAACATATTCGCGACATTTGCGACCGAGCGATGCCCAACGTGATAGCCACAACCGCAGAAACCACAGCAGAATTTCCCGAGCAACAGCCTGCGGGTTTCACACGCGAGATAATGGATGCATTGGACAATGCGGTTCGTTACCGAAATATGTATAAGGAGGAAGTTTTAAGTGCCTAAAGTTTGGAGTACTTAAAGTTTGCAGGACGCATACGGCTCCAAATCCAAAAATTTATTTTATTTGCATATCATAAAAGTATTGGCGGTTATCACTTTGGCATAATGCTGAAATTGAAGCGTTTCGAATTCTACTTTCTACAGGATTAGAGCATTTCTAGTCCTTTTCTTTTTTAAAAAAGTGAATTTTCTATAAGTGACGATGGGTCGAAAAACTAAAAAGTAAGGCAACCAACTACTGTTGGTGTATCCACTTTTTGAAAAGTAAAGGGACCGTCTACTGTTGGTGTGCCTACTTTTTGAAAAGTAAGGCAACCGACTACTATTGGTGTGCCTACTTTTTGAAAAGTAAGGCAACTTACTACTGTTGGTGTGCCTACTTTTTGAAAAGTAAGGGGACCGACTACTGTTGGTGTGCCTATTTTTTGAAAAGTAAGGGGACTAACTACTGTTGGTGTGGCGAAAAACTAAATTTTAGTGGGTTGGTTTATGAGCAATGGAGTGGAAATCTAGAGAACAGACGTACTCTGTTAACAGACCTTTAATAATTATAAAAAATTAGTCGTACTCTGTTGACAAACCTTGCATGATTTTAAAAAATCAGACGTACTCTGTTGACAAACCCTGCATGATTTTAAAAAATTAGACGTACTCTGTTGACAAACCCTGCATGATTTTAAAAAATCAGACGTACTCTGTTGACAAACCTTGCTTGATTTTAAAAAATCAGACCTAATCTGTTGACAAACCTTGCTTGATTTTAAAAAATCAGACCTAATCTGTTTAATGGTATTGAGGATAATTAATAAATTATGGAGAGTTAAAAGCTTCATTTATAATGAAATTCATTTGTATTGTTGACTCCATAACGAAATATCAATGGCGAATTATGAATCCTTTATCGCGTTAGCAACGCTTTAAAACAAAATTCTAAAATCTTAAATCAAAAATCCAAAATTCCTTTTAACTCCACACTCCGGCGACTTCCTCTCCACACGAACCGCAGCGTCCATCCAAAAAATTATGGATGCGCACGGCATAACCACGGCGTTCCACCAAAATTCCTTTACATTGGGGACAATAGGTGTTGGAAAAATTACCTTGGGGCACATTGCCCAGATACACATGCTGTATGCCGGCAAAAATCGCTATCTCATACGCTTGTTGCATGGTCTCCAAAGGCGTGGGACCTACGTGCTGAAGCTGATGAGCAGGATAAAAACGGCTTAAATGCAGGGGTGTAGTCTGCATGTCTGCCTGATAAAGCCAATCGCACAGGCGCGTAATCATCTCAAGGTCGTCCGTGATGCCGGGGATGAGCAAATTGGTTATCTCGAGCCAAACATATTCGTTTCTCAAGGCTTTGATGGTGTTCAAAACGGGCTGCAATCTGCCTTCGCACAGCCTTTGATAGGTAGTGTTGCTGTGACATTTCAAATCTATGTTGGCGGCATCCAAAAAGGGCATCAACTCTTGCAGCGGTTCTTTATTGATGTAGCCATTGCTGATGAAAATATTCTTTAAACCTTGTTTGCGCGCCAATCGGGCGGTGGCTAACATAAATTCGAAGTAAGTGGTGGGTTCAGTATAGGTGTAGGCGATGCTTTGGCAGTTGGATTTCAGAGCGGCAGCCACAATTTGCTCGGGCGACAGGTCATAATGTTGTACGTCGAAAGGGGAAACTTGCGAAATTTGGTCGTTCTGACAGTTGCGGCATTTCAAATTGCAGCCAGCTGTGGCAAAGGAGAAAGCTGAGGAGCCCGGCAAAAAATGATATAAGGGCTTTTTCTCAATTGGGTCAACGCTTTGGGAGCAAGGATTGCCATAATTGATGGCATATATCCAATTATTATACAAAACCCGCGAATGGCACGCGCCATGATAATCTTCCGTAATCAAACATAGGTTCGGACACAAAGTGCAACACAAGCCCTTGCCCGTTTTTTCAACATAAAGCGCCTTAGTCTTCCATTTCCATTCAGCTAAATCAATTCCCATAAGCCATCATTTCATACAAACAATAAAAAATTTATGTTACTCTCATAAAGCAATAAGCAATTCAACAATAAAACAATTCAACGATATAACAATCTATGCATTCAACAATAAAACAATTCAACAATAAAACAATCTACCCCCATCATTTCTTCTTTTTCCACACTTTTATGGCTGCCTTTTCAGCATCATTTAGCAACAAACGCCAATTGTCTTCTTTCTCATCAGCCAATTCCAGCGTAGCCGTATAATTCCTTTTGCTGATGGTGAGCACCGTTATATGTTTTCCTAAATACTCTTCTATTTCCAATAACAAAAGTTTTTCCTCGGAGCTACAGAAAGAGTATGCCTGACCTTTTTTTGTACCTCTACCCGTACGCCCAACTCTATGCACATAGTTTTCCACCTGTTCGGGCAAATCGTAGTTCACCACAAAGTCCACATCGGGAATATCTATGCCACGCGCACTGATGTCTGAGGCTATCAACACCTTTGTTACCCCGGTTCGAAACTCCGACATGGTTTGCGCCCTGTCTTTTTCCAATTTTCCACTGTGCAAAGTGGCTGCGGGCAAACTTGCACGTTCCAAAGCCTTACAAACTCGTTCGGCGCGTATCTTTGTGCGCACAAACACCAGCAGTTTGCTTTGCGGATTTTCTAAAATCAAACGTTCCAGAAAGAAGCGTTTATCATCCATCTCGATAAATGCCACAAAGTGTTCAATATTCTTAGCAACAGGGTCTTTTGGCGATATCTGGATACGTATCGGATTTCTTACCAGCGAATAAGCCAACTTCTTTATTTTATCGTTCAGCGTTGCAGAGAAAAATAAGGTCTGCCTTTGTTTTGGGAGGAACTTAATCAGGTCGCGGATGTCCTTTATAAAACCCAAATCCAGCATGTGATCTGCTTCGTCGAGGATGAGTATCTCGACGGCATTGAGTTTTATATGTCCCTGGCTCACCAAATCAAAGACTCTGCCGGGCGTAGCCACCAAAATGTCTATCCCATATTCCAGTTTCGCAATTTGCGGCTCTTGTTCCACGCCCCCATGTACGCAAAGGCAGCGAATTTTTGTGTTTTCACCGATGTGTTCAAACACGCCTGTGATTTGCAGCGCCAATTCATGCGTAGGTGCCATCACAACGCAGCGAATTTTTTTCTCGCCGCCCAAAGCGAGGTTTTGACTCAGCCGATGCAGCACCGGAATGGCAAAGGCAGCAGTTTTGCCCGTGCCGGTTTGGGCAATTGCCATCACATCTTCACCTTTCAGGATAGGCGGAATGGCTTTAAATTGTATATCTGTAGGCTTTTTAAAACCTAATGTATGAATGTTCTTTTTAATGCCTGGCTCGATGTTGTAATTTTCAAATTTCATGGTAAAAATTAATTTAGCACAAAGGTATTGATTTTGTTGGATAAAGCAAAGGTTTTTTTTTACTTTTTTATTTTTTTATATTTTTTTTAGAAAAAACTTTCGCTCCATTTGGAAAATAACAACTACATTTGCCTATAAATTCTTTTCGATGGATAAAACGTATATACCGAGTGACTATGTTCCAATCCTAGTGCAAACAGTTGTTGCATTTGGCTTTGTGGCTGGCACTATGCTCGCTACGCATCTTTTGACGAGCAAACGTAAACGCATACGCACCCTTCATAAGGATGAAAACTTTGAATGTGGCATAGATATTAAAGGAAATGCACGTTTCCCATTCTCCGTGAAGTATTTTTTGATAGCCATTTTGTTTGTTTTGTTCGATGTGGAAATTATTTTCTTCTATCCGTGGGCAGTTAACTTCAAAAATATGGACTGGTCTGGCTTATGGGAGATGCTTGTGTTTATGTTTTTCCTGCTTTTTGGGTTTTTTTATATTTACAAAAAGGGCGCGTTCAACTGGATGAACGATGAATAAGAAATAAGATAATGGAGCCAACTATACCTTTATATAATATAGCGAAAGAACCCGAGGGCTACAGTGCGCCCGGATTTTTTGCCACCAAATTGGACTATGTGGTAGGTTTGGCACGCAAAAATTCTATCTGGCCCCTGCCTTTTGCAACATCATGTTGCGGAATTGAATTCATGGCGACCATGGGAGCCCATTATGATTTAGGAAGATTTGGCGCTGAGCGATTAAGTTTCTCACCACGACAGGCAGATTTATTAATGGTGATGGGAACTATTGCCAAGAAGATGGGTCCGATTTTACATCAGGTCTATGAACAGATGGCGGAACCTCGTTGGGTGATTGCGGTGGGCGCATGTGCTGCCAGTGGTGGCGTGTTTGATACCTATTCGGTCTTGCAAGGAATTGATTTAGTTGTGCCGGTGGATGTTTACGTGCCCGGATGTCCTCCGCGCCCCGAACAAATTATTGATGGCTTCATGTTGATACAAGAATTAGCCGCCAACGAACCTTTGCGAAGAAGGTATTCACCGGAATATAGAGAACTTTTAGCTTCTTATGGCATTAAATAATCAAGAAATGGACAACGAATTCATCATACAACAACTCAAAGAAAAGTTTCCCGACAAAGTATTGAAAATTGATACTTCTTCGGATATGCTGATGATGGAAATTGCTAAAAATGCCATTTGCGATGTGGTACTTTTCTTGAAAAATGAACTAAACTTCATCTACTTGACAAGTTTGTGCGGTGTTCATTATCCTGAACAGGCATTACCACTTGGAGTTGTTTATCATTTACATAATTTACAAGACAACATACTTCTTCGCTTGAAAGTTTTTTTGAGTGATGAAGATCCTCATATTGACACTTGCGTAGAAATTTTTTCCGCCGCCAATTGGATGGAGCGCGAAACCTTCGATTTTTATGGAATCATCTTCGACGGACATCCCAATTTGATACGAATTTTGAATGTAGAATATATGGATTATCATCCCATGAGGAAAGAATATCCTTTGGAAGATAGTACGAGGACAGATAAGGACGATAAATTTTTTGGAAGATAATTTGAGCTATGCAACAATTCGAAGCGGAACATAAGATAATCAACCCGGAAGATTTTGAGAAGAATTTTTCCACGCTGAACCTCGGACCTACTCATCCGGCGACGCATGGAATATTTCAGAACATATTAACCATGAACGGGGAGACCATAGAAGATGCCGTGCAGACCATTGGGTATATACATCGTGCCTTCGAGAAAATTGCGGAGTGGCGTCCTTACTATCAAATCACCCCTTTGACCGATAGATTGAACTATTGTTCGGCACCGATAAACAATTTGGGCTGGCACATGACTGTGGAGAAACTTCTTGGCATCAAATCCACCAAAAGAATAGATTACATGCGTATCATTGTGATGGAATTGGCGCGCATTGCCGACCATCTGATATGCAACAGCGTCATCGGCGTGGATAGTGGGGCATTGACGGGTTTTGTGTATATGTTTGAGAAGCGCGAAATGATATACGATATCTACGAAGAGATTTGCGGGGCAAGATTAACAAGCAACATCGGTCGCATTGGCGGCTTTGATCGCGATTTTACTCCTTCCGTGATACAAAAAATACGCGAATTGCTGGTGGAACTACCCAAAACGATAAACCAGTTCGAAAATCTTTTGATGCGGAATCGTATCTTCATGGATCGTACCATCAATGTGGGAAGTATCTCAGCTGAACGTGCACTCAACTATAGCTTTTCGGGACCTTGCCTGCGTGCCGCAGGTGTGGATTATGATGTCAGAGTAATGAATCCCTATTCTTCTTATGAGGATTTTGATTTCACCATACCTTTAGGCATCAATGGAGATACGTATGATAGGTTTTGTGTGCGTCAAGAAGAGATCAAACAAAGTTTACATCTTATAAAATCAGCATTAGAGAATCTTCCTGTAGGAGCTTATCACATGGATGTACCCGAATTCTATCTTCCCCCAAAGGATAAGGTATATTCCGAAATGGAATCCCTTATTTGGCATTTCAAAATAGTGATGGGCGAAATAAATGTTCCAGTTGGAGAGGTGTATCATGCGGTGGAAGGAGGAAACGGCGAATTGGGATTCTATTTAGTGAGCGATGGCGGACGAACGCCCTTCCGCTTGCATTTCCGTCGCCCTGGATTTATATATTATCAAGCCTTCCCCGAAATGATTAAGGGTTCGGTTTTGTCAGATGCTATCCTCACCATGAGTAGCATGAACGTTATTGCAGGAGAATTGGATGCTTAAATAAAAAGAAAGATGTCAGGACAGAAAATCAATCATATCTTACACCAAAAGCTGAACATTCCTATATGTTTCTCTGAGACAACACTCCAAAAAGTGCATAAAATTATAGCGCACTATCCCGAAGGGAAACAGAAATCAGCACTTATTCCATTATTACATATAGCACAAGAAGAATTAGGCGGTTATTTGAGCGTGGATGTCATGGACTATATCGCCGATTTGCTAAAAATTCAACCCATCGAGGTATATGAAGTGGCGACCTTTTATTCGCAGTATTATTTAGACAAAGTAGGGAAATACGTCATAGAAGTTTGTAGAACCGGACCCTGTGCAATTTGTGGCGGTGAGGACATTCAGGATTATTTAGAAGAAAAGTTACACATAAAAGATGGGGAAACCACAGCGGACGGGCTATTCACACTCAAAACTGTGGAATGTTTGGGAGCATGTGGCTATGCGCCGGTGATGCAAATCAATACAGAGTTCTACGAACACCTAACGCCTGCCAAAATTGACATCATTCTTGAAGATTTAAGGCTAAACGCAACCAACGATAAACATTCGGATAAAACATGGGCAGAAAAATACTCTTAGAGAACAGCGATATTCCGAATATCAAATCGTTCGATGTGTTTCGAGCGCATGGTGGCTATTTTTCCGTAGAGAAAGCATTGAAAACTATGGCACCCGACGAAATAATCGAAGAGGTGAAGAAATCGGGCTTGCGTGGTCGCGGAGGTGCCGGTTTCCCGACAGGTTTGAAATGGACTTTTTTGGATAGAAAAAGTAATAAACCACGCTACTTGGTATGCAATGGCGACGAAAGCGAACCGGGAACATTCAAAGATCGCTATCTGATGGAGAAATTACCTCACCTATTAATAGAAGGTATGATTTGTTCCAGTTTTGCACTGGGAGTGAACACCGCGTACATATATATTCGTGGCGAATTCAAATACCTTTTAGGCATTTTAAACCAAGCTATCAACGAAGCCTATAAGAATGGTTTCTTGGGGAAGAATATTTTAGGAACAAACTTCTCCCTCGACATGTATGTTCATCCGGGCGCCGGAGCATATATCTGTGGAGAGGAAACAGCCCTCTTAGAATCTCTCGAAGGCAAGCGCGGAAACCCGAGAATAAAACCTCCTTTTCCTGCGGTAGTGGGATTGTATGATTGTCCTACCGTAGT
Source organism: uncultured bacterium (assembly GCA_903858655.1). Taxonomy (GTDB): domain Bacteria; phylum Bacteroidota; class Bacteroidia; order Bacteroidales; family CAIWKO01; genus CAIWKO01. The sequence goes on from CAIOJS010000266.1 coordinate 29,762, forward strand.
GAATAATGTGGAGACCTTAGCGAATGTTGGATATATCGTAAATTTCGGTGGTGATGCTTATGCAAGCATAGGATTAGGGAAAAGCACAGGAACCAAGTTGATATCTGCCTGCGGAAATATAAATAATCCCGGCGTTTATGAGATAGAATTGGGCATGAGTGTCGAAGATTTTATTTATAAAGAGGAATTTTGTGGCGGGATAAAGGATAAACTCGAACTAAAGGCGGTAGTGCCAGGAGGTTCATCCGTTCCAATTGTTCCAAAGGAGTTAATTTTATTCACGGCATCGGGAGAAAAACGTTTGATGACTTATGAGTCCTTAGCGGAAGGTGGTTTCGAAAGCGGGACGATGTTAGGGTCAGGAGGATTTATCGTTTATGATGAAAATGCGTGCATTGTACGTAATACTTGGAACTTTTCTCGCTTCTATCATCACGAATCCTGTGGACAATGCTCCCCATGTCGCGAAGGAACAGGCTGGATGGAGAAAATATTGTGGCGAATTGAACATGGACATGGCAACATGAAAGATATAGACCTATTAGTTAGTATTGCAGACAAGATTGAAGGCAACACTATTTGCCCTTTAGGCGATGCAGCAGCTTGGCCCGTGGCGAGTGCTATTCGTCATTTTAGAGAAGATTTCATTTTTCACGTTCAATATCCAGAAATAGTAAAGAATATCAAGCACGGTGCCTTATATAAGTATGAAAATCAAGATTAGATAAAGATGCTGAAAATAACCATAGATAATCAAACCATAGAAGTTGCAGAAGGAACAACTATACTGCAGGCTGCACGCAAAATTGGCGGCAGCGTTGTTCCTCCGGCTATGTGTTGGTATTCAAAACTCGATGGCTCGGGTGGAAAATGCAGGACTTGTTTGGTGAAAGTATCAGAAGGTTCAGCAAAAGACCCACGTCCATTGCCAAAATTGGTTGCTTCCTGTCGCACGCCTGTCATTGATGGTATGGTGGTGCAGAACAAAACATCCCCGGAGGTACTTGAAGCCAGAAAAGCTATAGTTGAGTTTCTACTTATTAACCATCCTTTAGATTGTCCCGTATGCGACCAGGCAGGGGAATGTGATTTACAAGATTTGAGCTATGACAATGGCAAAGTTAGCTGCCGTTATCAAGAATCCAGACGTGAATTTGATGTGATTGACATCGGAAATCTAATAAAACTCCACATGAACCGTTGCATCCTCTGCTTTCGTTGTGTTTATGTGGCAGAACAAATTGCAGGGAAACGCGTTCATGGTATTTTATATCGTGGCGATGTTTCAGAAATATCTACTTATATCAAAAATTCGATTCCCAATGACTTTTCGGGCAATATAATTGATGTTTGCCCGGTAGGTGCTTTGACAGATAAGACTTTCCGATTCAAAAATCGTGTGTGGTTCCTAAAACCTATGACAGCTCATCGCAATTGCCCGACATGTTCGGGTAAAGTTATCGCATGGATGTTCGGAAATGAAATATATCGTATCACAGGGCGCAAAGATGAATTTGGAGAAGTAGAAGAATTTATTTGCAATAAGTGTCGTTTTGAAAAGAAAAATATAAATGATTGGACAGTGGAAGGTCCCACTACCATAAAACGACATTCCGTGATAAGTCAAAACCATTACGAAGAAATAAAAACACCTTCCATTATAAATCCTCTTGAGGAAAAAATGGAAAAACAAACTAACGATGAATAAGTCACTAACGAAACGATGAGTATATTCTTTATTCTATATAAACTAATTTTAGCCTCGGTAATTTTACTGGTGAGTTTGGTTATTGCCATGTACTCCACTTTGATTGAACGGAAAGTCGCCGGTTTCTTTCAAGACCGCTTGGGACCAAATAGGGCAGGGGTGTATGGAATCTTACAACCTTTGGCAGATGGATTGAAACTTTTCTTTAAGGAAGAGTTCATGCCCAACACAGCGGATAAATTCCTGTATATCCTAGGACCGTCTTTAACTATGATGGTTGCCCTCTTGACTAGCGCGGTGATTCCTTGGGGAGATAGTCTTGTCATTGGTGGAACAGATTATAGCTTACAAATAGCAGATATTAATATCGGTATTCTTTATGTCTTTGCTATTATATCTGTTGGGGTTTACGGCATTATGATTGGCGGCTGGGCTTCAAATAATAAGTATGCTTTGATGGGAGCTGTTCGTGCTGCTTCGCAAATGATAAGCTACGAACTCGCCATGGGTATGTCAATTATAGCTTTAGTGATGATGTCGGGTACCCTTAGCTTAAACGAAATAGTGCAACAGCAACACGGATTCCACTGGAAAGTATTTTATCAGCCTTTTGCCTTTGTTATCTTTATCATTTGTGCTTTCGCTGAATGTAATCGTTCACCCTTTGATTTGCCTGAATGCGAAACCGAACTTATAGGAGGCTATCATACCGAATATAGCAGTATGAAATTGGGATTCTATCTATTTGCAGAATACATCAATATGTTTATTTCATCGGCGATGATTTCCGCCTTATTCTTTGGAGGATATAATTTTCCATTTATGGATGACTTGGGCTTATCCCACAACGCGCTTACAATAATTGGAACACTCGTGTTCTTCGTCAAAATTACTTTCTTCGGATTTGTATTTATGTGGATACGGTGGACACTGCCCCGTTTCAGATATGACCAATTGATGCGTTTGGGATGGAAAGCTTTATTGCCTTTAGCCATATTGAATGTTATAATTACAGGTATTGTTATGATGATACAAAATCATGTATAGAATTATGGCAGATAAACTACATTTAGCAACATTGTCCAATCGTGGGAAAGTCGTTACGAACAATAAAATGACCTTCCTCGAAAAGATTTATCTCCCCGCGATACTCCATGGCATGTTTATTACATTTAGTCACTACTTCAAACGAAAAGTAACCTTTCAATATCCTGAAAAGGAAAGAGTTTTTTCAGAGATTTATAGAGGCAAGCATGTGTTGAAGAGAGATGAAGAAGGCAGGGAACGTTGCACGAGTTGTGGTTTGTGTGCTTTAGCCTGTCCGGCAGAAGCCATTACGATGATATCAGGCGAACGGCAGGAAAATGAACTGCATTTGTATCGGGAAGAGAAGTATGCCCAAGTTTACGAAATCAACATGCTACGCTGTATCTTCTGCGGCTTTTGCGAAGATGCATGCCCGAAGGAAGCAATATTTCTTACCAACGAAATTGTGAAAGCTGATTATAATAGGGGAGACTTAGTATATGGCAAAGACAAGCTTTTGGAACAATTGGATAATAGAATTGATGTAAGTATGCGTCAAACTAAGGAAGTTTTGGAATATAAATTAAATAAAAACGCACACATTTAAACAAAGGAATTCATGTTTTCAGAATATCTCTTCTTCATCATATCAATTGCAGCAATCTACTCAGCATTGATGGTTTTGATTTCAAAGAAACCTATCCATAGTGTGCTATATTTGACATTATGTTTTTTTGCCATTGCCGGACATTATATTTTATTGAATGCGCAGTTTCTTGCTGTGGTTCATATTATCGTTTATGCGGGTGCCATCATGGTCTTATTCCTATTTACGGTCATGTTATTGAATCTGAACATAGAGAATGATTTCAAAAAACCACGATTGATAAAGTTTGCTGCTGTAATTTCAGGAAGTATTTTTTTTCTTTTGATGATTGCTGTATTGAAGTCCTATGATATTGCCATTGTGCAAAACCCCGCATTGACACAAATAGGCTTAGTCAAAAACTTGGGGAATGTTTTGTTCAAAGATTATTTATTACCTTTTGAAATTACATCCATTTTGTTTTTAGCCGCCATGGTAGGTGCTGTAATGATAGGTAAAAAAGATATTTATTAATACTAAAGATATGCCGGATATAACTAACAATATGCAATTTATTCCACTGAGCTATTATATTGCTTTTTGCACAGCTTTGTTTGCCATTGGCGTCATAGGAGTTCTTGTGAAAAGGAACGCCTTAATAATATTTATGTCGGTTGAGTTGATGCTCAATTCTGCAAACTTGCTTTTAGCTGCATTTTCTGCTTATAGAAATGATCCTGCCGGGCAGATATTTGTGTTTTTTATTATGGTGGTTGCCGCAGCTGAGGTTGCTATCGGGCTTGCATTGTTGGTAATGATTTATCGTTCCACGCATACCATAGACATCAATGTACTCAATAAATTAAAATGGTAAACAAAACGGATAAAACATGATGAATTATATTTGGCTGATTCCGCTTTTTCCTTTATTTGGTTTTCTACTGATTGCCTTAAATTTCAAACGATTTAAAGGTAGCTATGCAGGAATTATTGCCTCCACCACCGTTTTTTCTTCTTTCGTATTTTCAGCTATTGTATTCGCAAATGTTTTAATTACGAAACAAGCTTACACCATTGAATTGTTCCAATGGATTCATTTTAACACCCTCTCTGTTTCGTTCTCGTTTCTTTTAGACCAACTATCGGCTATGATGTTAATGATAGTTACGGGAGTAGGTTTTCTTATACATGTTTATTCCATTGGATACATGAAAGGCGACAAAGGGTTTAATAGGTTTTTTTCGTATATGAACCTATTCGTATTTTTCATGCTTATGTTAGTGATGGGCTCCAATTATCTCATCATGTTTATTGGTTGGGAAGGCGTTGGTTTATGTTCCTATCTGCTTATTGGCTTTTGGTTTAAGAATCATAACTTTAATAATGCTGCTAAAAAGGCTTTTATCATGAATCGTATTGGGGATTTAGGATTCTTGATGGGCATATTTATGTTATTCGGCAGATTTGGAACCCTGCATTATGCCGATATTTTTGAACAAAGCCAAGTATTGAGTGTGGGAGACACAAACATAACTATTATTACCCTTTTGTTATTTATTGGTGCCATGGGCAAAAGCGCTCAGATTCCGCTTTTCACATGGCTGCCCGATGCTATGGCAGGTCCCACGCCTGTGTCTGCACTTATCCATGCCGCCACTATGGTAACCGCAGGCGTTTATATGGTAGCACGTTCAAACATTTTATATGCACTTTCGCCTTTCACCTTGTTGGTTATTGCTATCATAGGGATTGCAACCGCTTTGCTTGCTGGGGCGATTGCAGTCTTTCAAACAGACATTAAAAAGGTGTTGGCATATTCCACCGTAAGTCAGCTTGGCTTTATGTTTTTGGCATTGGGAGTGGGTACCTTCTCAGGTGCCATGTTTCATCTCACCACACACGCCTTCTTCAAAGCTTTGTTATTTTTGGCTGCAGGCAGCGTGATTCATGCTTTGCATGGCGAACAAGACATTCGAAAAATGGGTGGATTGAGAAAGAAAATACCCATTACATTTCTTGTCTTTCTCATTGGCACATTAGCTATTTCCGGTATTCCTCCTCTGTCAGGTTTCTTTTCTAAGGATATGATATTGATGAATGTGTTTCACTCAGGAATGCTTCTATGGGTAGTTGCCCTCATCATTGCATTATTGACAAGTGTCTATATGTTTCGTCTTTTATTTATTGTGTTTTGGGGACAACCTTCCCCACATGCAGACTCCACTATTCATCCCCACGAATCTCCAAAATCTATGACGATTCCGATGATGATTTTAGCCTTTCTTTCTATTCTTGGAGGCTTGTTTGGCATTCCTGAAATCTTTGGCGGAAACGAAGCCATCAGCAATTATCTCGCACCGGTATTTGCCAAGTCAACTGCTCTGCTTATACAAAACCCTCATGAAGTGGCTGCCAACATTGAATTGCTGCTGATGATTGTTCCTGTGATATTGATTTTTGTAATAATCTATGCGTTGTATTATTATTTTGTCAAACGTAAGAACCTGCCTCCTGATGAAATGCAGAAACGAGGACTCTTTAGCAAGATGGCGTATAATAAGTTTTATTTAGATGAAATCTACGATTTTCTCTTTGTGAAACCGGGAGCATGGTTCTCTGTTTTCTTACAAGAAATAGTTGAACTAAAAATTATTGACAAATTCATCAGCAAAGTCGGGCAAGTTGTGGTGTGGACAGGCAAAACCATCCGCTATGTGCAAACCGGTAATGTCGGCTTCTATTTGTTTGCTATGGTCATCAGCATCATTCTCATTTTAGTATTAAACCTATTTTAAACTCAGAAAATGCTAACCTTATCACTCATTTTAGTCCCGCTGATTTTCACAATCGTACTTTTTCTTTTGCCCGATTCAAAGTGCGTCAAACACATTGCATTATTCGGAGCTCTTCTCGAATTCGCTTTGTCTGTTTTTGTTCTGATAAATTTTTTATATTACTGCCATTGCGTCTTTAATTATAACTCCCAATTCTTTCAACACCTTGGCATCAGCTTCTCCCTGAACATTGATGGGCTAAGCATGTTGATGATTATCCTAACCACATTTCTGTCACCGCTCATCATTCTTTCAGCTTTTAACAAATCGTCCCCCAAACCTCCTGCTTTCTATGCCCTCATTCTTCTGATGGAAATGGCATTCATCGGGGTATTCACTGCAACAAATGTCCTGTGGTTTTATATTTTTTGGGATTTAACCCTCATTCCTATTTGCTTTCTCACCGCAATTTGGGGAGGCAAAAACAAACGAGTCATCACGGTCGAGTTCTTAATTTATACTTTAGTGGGCAGTTTGCTCATGCTTATCGCCATTATTTATTTATACACTTTAACCCCCGGCAACCATTCTTTTAATATATATTCTTTTTACGGTCTTCATCTCGATTATAAAACTCAGGTACTGGCATGTTTGGCTTTCTTCATGGCTTTTGCCATCAAAATTCCATTGTTTCCTTTCCATTCGTGGTTGCCCAAAACTCACACAGCTTCTCCCACACAAGGCTCTATGTTTTTGGCAGGTATTATGCTCAAGATGGGCATCTACGGACTTCTGCGCTTCATCATTCCGCTCTGCCCTTTAGCATTGGGTTCATCGACTTTTTATGCCGTAGTACTTTCAGTAGTAGGCATCCTTTATAGTTCCATCATCGCCATCAAACAAACCGAACTGAAACGCCTCATCGCTTTTTCATCCTTAGGTCACATGGGCTTGATAGCCGCGGGCGTATTTTCTTTGACTTTTAATGGTATCGAAGGCGGCATCCTGCAAGTCATCTCCCACGGCATCAACGTAGCAGGCATGTTCTATTGTTACGACATCATTTATCGCCGCACCAAAACAGGCACCATCGCTTCCATAGGCGGTATTGCCTCAAAAGCACCTATCTTTTCCGTATTTTTCATGATAATTCTTTTGGCGAATATAGCTTTGCCGCTCACCAATGGCTTCGTGGGCGAGTTCTTGATTTTGATGGGTATCTTTGAATATAATGCCTATTTATCTGCCATTGCAGGACTCACCATCATTTTCGGTGCTATCTATATGTTATGGATGTATCAGCGGATTATGTATGGCGAAACCACAGAAGCCACGCAGGATTTCCCCGAAATCTCCCTCCGCGAAAGCTTAGTGTTGTCGCCCCTCGTCATCATGATTTTCTGGATAGGCATTTATCCAAAGATGTTTCTACACATTGCCGAACCTTACGTCCGCGACCTGCTCGAAGTCTTAACTTATAAACTAAAATAAATCCCGAACCGCATGAATGCAATCATAGCAATTTCAGTTTTGGCAATCATTATCATGTTTTTTGGCGTGATGGGGAGAAAATCTGTACTCTTGCCCATAATTTTATTGGGATTGCCCCTCGCCTTTTTTCTCGACATACGCGAATGGGGTACCTCCGTCCATTTTTATAACGAAATGTTCATCGCCGACAACTTCAGCATCGCCTTTAATGCCGTTCTGATTTTCGCTGCTTTTCTTGTTTTTATGTTTGCCAACCTTTATTATAAGGTTGTGCAACGTCCCCTCGAAGATATTTACGCTTTGTTTCTCTTTGCCCTCGTTGGCGCCATGGTGATGACTTCCTTTGGCAATTTGATTATGCTTTTTATCGGTGTCGAAACGCTGTCTATCTCTCTTTATATCTTGGCAGGAAGCAAGAAATTTGATATTGCATCCAACGAAGCCGCCATGAAATATTTCCTCACAGGTTCAGTCTCCACAGGCTTTTTATTGTTTGGTATTGCCTTGGTTTATGGGGCTTCAGGAAGTTTCAATATGATGGACATCACCAATTATATCACCGAATATTCCACCATGCTCCCCGCCATGTTCTTTGCAGGCATGTTACTTATATTTGTTGGTGTGGCTTTCAAGATTGCTGCCGTTCCATTTCATTTCTGGGCACCCGATGTGTATGCCGGTTCGCCCACACTCATCACGGCTTTTATGGCAACGGTGGGCAAAGTGGCTGCTATTGCTGCTTTCTACCGACTTGCCTCTCTTGCTTTCGCCAATGTGCACCTGCATTGGGAAAACACCTTATGGTTTTTCGCCGTTGCCACCATCGTTTTCGGGAACCTCTCTGCCATTTATCAGGACAATCTCAAGCGCATGTTTGCCTATTCCGGTATCTCCCATGCCGGTTATATGCTTTTGGCGATAATTGCTTTAGGTTCCAAGTCTGCAGGCTCTTTATTGTTCTATGGCTTGGCGTATGTGGTGGCAACCACCACAGGTTTTGCTGTATTGATGCTGATACGTGAGAAAAACGGAACCTTCTCGGTGGAAGGATTCAAAGGTTTGGCGAAAAACAATCCTATCGAAGCCTTTGCTATGGCAATGGCTATGATGTCTTTGGCGGGCATACCGCCTTTGGCTGGGTTTATGGCGAAATATAACATCTTTATTGTGGCTGCTCAAAGCGGCTATCTATGGTTGGTCATCGTGGGTGTGCTCGGCTCCATGCTCAGCATTTATTATTATTTCAAACCCATCGTAGCCATGTATTTTTCGGATGCCGAGCCACAACCCAAAATAGAAACCGGCATCAGCTACAAAATCCACATCATCTTTTGCACCTTCTTGAT
>CAIOJS010000267.1 GCA_903858655.1 uncultured bacterium
GGCAGCTATATTTGCCGTACTGCATCCATTTAATATTGCTGTTGTGTTTGCCTGACCTGTTCCTATAGCTGTTGAAGTACCACCTATCATAGTGCCATAACAACCCCACAGAGCAGACATACTCTGGTCGGTAGGTGCAGCAATTAAACCATGAGTTTCACCAGCCACATAGCCAAGGTCTCCCTGTTGAAGGAAGTAGGCTATAATACCCCCCATATAACTCTCGCCAATAGTAAGTCCCAGAATAGAAGCTGTTGTAAAATTTACTTCATTTCCGTATGCTGTACCTGCGCTATTTGTGGCATAAGCACGAACATGGTAAAGGGTTGAAGGACTCAATGACGATAAATTACTGGCAAAACTACCGATACCACCACCATCTATGGTAAGGCTATCTGAAATTGTAGGGTTTGTATTTATACTCCAGCAAACACCTCGTGCAGTTATAGTAGAGCCACCTATGCTTGTAATATTACCACCCGATATCGCAGTGGTTGAATCTATAGATGAAACTGCTGTGGTTGTAAGTGTTGGTAACGTGGCCGGTGTAGGAACAGCATAAAAAACGACGCTATCTATTTGTGAAACAGCAAATTTTGTTATTATACCCCCATTCTGATGAACATACATGGTATCTTGTGCTTCCGATATGCTTACAGTTACAAGTAAGACAAACAATATGTTAAATATTTTTTTCATAATTATTTATTTTTTAGCTTTTTATAAATTTAATTGTTTTAATGGCCTTTCCATTTCTTATACTACACAAGTACAAGCCATTAGGTAATGATGAAATGCCTATTTTTAATTGTCCTTTTTCAAGTTGGGCATTTAAAATCTTTTGGCAAATAACTTTCCCATCAATAGAAATAATATCTATATCTACCGTGTTATCATTTGAAGATGAACACTTTATGATTAGTTCATTATTCGCGGGATTTGGAAATAAAATAAAATTGCTTGATTCTTCATTTTCAGCATTATAATTACCAACTGTTAAATCCATAAAATTCACATAACGTAAGTTCGCTAATGGATAAGTGGTTGTGGAACCACCTGTTTGTTTCACAGTCATGTTTCCCAAAGCGAAAGTCATTTTTTTGATGCTGCTTAAGTTGAAAGGCGTTTGCATGCCATTGGTTTCCCTTACATACATTGTTTGTGCTTTAAGTCCTGTCAGTCCAAAGCTTACCATGAGAATGATGCTTAAAATTGGTTTAATTTGTCTCATTTGTTTATTGTTTAATAAATTTTTGTATTACAACCCCCTTATCACTCTGTGCTTTTATTATATAAACCCCATTCGATAAACCTGACACATCAATTGTTGTCTCTTTGCCTGAGATATTGAATGATTTAATAATCTGGCCTTCGATGTTCAAAATCTCTATATTAGATTTTTGTTGGGTTTCTAGTGTAATATTGTCTATAGTTGGGTTCGGGTATATTAAAGGCTTAATATTTTCTTCATTTTTGGTGATTCCTGTAATTAAATATAATAAACAAGTATTATTCGGATCAACCTGTAAAATATTTCCATTTTGTTGGAAACAGACCAAATAGGTGCCTCCCTCAACGCCCATCGACCAATTATGAAAAAACCCCTTTTTATTTCCAGCCCCCTCGTAAAAGCGTTCTGAATTAGACAAATTATATCTTTTCATATAATTAGTTCCAAAAGGCACAGAATCTACTGAAGTGACTGTCGCATATGTATTATTGTAATAA
>CAIOJS010000268.1 GCA_903858655.1 uncultured bacterium
AAAAACAAAAAAACATGGCAACAGTAATAGATTGGCAAGGAAGCCACAATTCCTTAAGAAGTCCTATGGAAGAAACCATAGAAAATGGCTTCGGCATCGTAACCTACACCCGCAACGCACTCTTTGCCTACAAAGACAACGTAGAACCGGGATTTAATGTAATCTATATGGAAACCGACGCTGCATATAACGCTTTGTGCGCAGCCTTGGGAGTGAAAGGTGGCACAGACACCACCAAACAAGCCAACACCGAAAATGTGGAAGCTGTTTATGCAAAAATGAAAGTAAATCTAGACCATTTCGACGATTTAGTGCGTCCGGTTTTTGGTAAAAACACTTTGCAATATAAAACCATTTGGGGCACCGACCGCAATCGTTTTTATCGCGGCTCCTACGAACAAAGAGAATCCGCTTTAAAATCCTTGGCAACGGTAATGGGAAACTACACAGGTTTGACGGCTGTTATCACCCTAGTGAATGCTTATTACCTTGAATGTAAAAATGCTCGCCAGGCTCAACAGGGTTTAATAACCAACTTTAAGAATCAGGGCTCCGATGTGCATGCGACTATGGAAACCTGCATCTTGCAAATGGACCGCAATTTGGGTTGGCTGAAATTCTTCTATGCTTTGCAACCCGATGCACAAGCCAAGGTGAACGCTTTTTTTGATTTAAATAAAATTATCAATCATGCTAACAATAAAATCTATATTGCTCATGTTCCGATAGGTGGATTTGCAGCCTTATGTCGTCATCAGTTCGTAGCCACAGATAGAATTATCATCAAGGTGGATGGTCCCGAAGATGCATTGGTTGGCTTGAGCATCAACAGTCACACTTCGTGCGATCCCGCAACGGCATTTTTGGCTGCAGCGGGCACCGTCACCGATAAACTTGCCGGAGATATTTTCCCCGATTTCACCAACAAACAAGTGATTGTATTAAACACCAGCCAAACCACGGCTACGCATATTACCTTTGAGATTATTGAAGAATAACATTAGAAAAAGGGTCACGAAAAGCCTACTCTTTCGAGTGGGCTTTTTTTTATTTTATTTGTTTATACTAAAATAATTATTTGTAATTTTACACCTTAATTTAAAAACCATACGTATATGAAAATTGTAAAAGAATTTAAAGACTTTGCCAGCAAAGGCAACGTAGTTGACATGGCTATCGGTATAATAATCGGAGCTGCGTTCGGAAAAATCGTGTCATCCTTGGTGGCAGATGTCATCATGCCGCCTATCGGATTGCTGATTGGAGGCGTTACGTTTACCGATATTGTGATCCCGCTGCGCGATGCATTTAAAGATCCCGTCACGGGCAAAATGACAGCAGCAGTTGTACTGAAACTGGGAAGTTTCTTGCAAACTTTGTTCGATTTTATCCTGATAGCGCTTTCAGTTTTTTTGCTTCTTAAAGCTATGATGAAAGTCAATAAAAAGAAAGAAGAAGTGAAACCTCCCTCAAAAGAAGAAATCTTACTTGCGGAAATCCGTGATATCTTAAAATCACAAAATGTAACCAATTAAAAAAATCAGTATGAAAAAGTCATTATTTTTGATGCTAATTGTTGCTACTTCCTTAGCATTTGGGCAAGACCCCATCAACAAAGTAGCTGTTCAGGCTGACCCTGTGACACCTGATTCGGTAAAAGCTTGGACCATTTTAGGAACAACTGCCTTAAACATCAACCAAGCCACCTTCACCAACTGGGCTGCCGGCGGACAAAACTCACTGGGTATAGGTGCCATGTATAACATGAAAGCCGATTACAAAAAGAAAAAGAGCTCGTGGAAAAACACCATAGATTTAGCGTATGGATTTCAATTTCTGGGAAAAGGAAAGAGCGCGATGTTTACAAAAACGGACGACAAAATTGTTTACACCACTTCTTACGGATATGCGGTGTCGAAACATTGGGATGTTACATTTTTGAGCAGTTTCAGAACGCAATTCACCAATGGCTATAATTATCCCAACGATAGCGTGGCGATATCCAAGTTTATGGCTCCTGCCTATTTGGTTGTCGGTTTGGGGGTGAATTATGTACCGGCAGAATATTTCACCTTATATCTGTCGCCTTCTGCAGGCAGATTCACCTTTGTATTGGACGATACCCTCTCGGCTCACGGCGCTTTTGGCGTTGACAAAGGACAACAAGTGAAAGGAGAATTTGGTCCATACATACGTGCTGTGTTTAACAAAGAAGTTTTTAAGAATATCACCGTCAATAGTTCTTTAGAATTATTTACAGATTATCTGAAGAAATTTGGCAATATTGATCTCAACTGGAATGTTCTGATTGGTCTGAAGGTAAACAAATGGTTATCCACCACCATCAACGCTCAAACTGTTTATGACGATGATGTGATGATAAAAACATCGAATGGCGAAGGTCCTCGAACGCAATTCAAAGAAGTGATTGGGGTGGGAATAGCTTATACTTTTCATTAATAAAAAAAAACTTCAAATTCTATCCATTTAGAAGTTTTTTTCGCTTTCTTTTATGCTTAAAAAAATAATTATGCATTTTTATATATTTTTTTTATCGAATCTTCATAAACCTTCGTATCTTTGAATCATAAAAAAATTAATTGTTAATTTAAACTACAAGTTTTTATGAAAAAGTTCTTCGTTCTTTTAATTGCTTTCGCGCTTATTAGTATAAGTTCGATGGCGCAAGTTGCTACGTACTCCTTTAGTACGGCAAGCAGTACGTATGACTCCCTTGTTGGTGGCAGAGTCTTAGGCTCGGTTACCACCGCAACGGGTTTCTATTTCACCGATTCAACTGCGGCAGCAGGCTCTGCCACCGTTACCACCGGAATAGGGTTACCCATAGGGTTTAACTTTATTTACAACGGCACCACCTTTAATGAGTTTGGCGTAAACTCCAACGGTTTCATCACCTTCGGACAATCCGCCCTAGCGCCAAACTCGGTAAACATGCAAACTACCACCATTGCCACGCCCATCAGCTCGGCATCCACAGCGCCTGCTGCCCTACAAAACAGGGTGGTTGCTTTTGGTAGAGGATTGGTTGCACAAGCAACCTCCAAACTAAGTTATGGAAAACTTGGAACCGCGCCCAACAGAATATTGGTGGTGGAATGGCGAAATTTTAAACGTACCACTACCGGTGCGGTTGACACCTTGTGTTTTCAGATTCGCCTTCACGAAACCACCAATGTGGTGGACTTTTTGTATGGTAAAATGAAATTTAATTCTGCCAGCACCAATATGGAAGTGGGATTGCGCGGAACTGCCAACACGGATTATAACAACAGAACCACCACTACTAGTTGGACTGCAACTACAGCCGGCGTGGCAGCGAATGCAACCATGGCAGTTAGTGCAACGATATTCCCTGCTGTGGGGCTTACTTACGTGTGGTCGCCACCTATCACCTACCAATTTGACGCAGGATTAACTGCTATCAATGCGCCTGTTTCTCCTGTGACGCTTGGCGCGAATAATGTAAGCGTAACCATAAAGAATTTCGGTTCCGATAGTTTGAAAACTGCCAGCATAGCCTGGAAAGTAAATAATGTGTTGCAAACTCCTTATCCATTTAGCAACGTTGGCATACCATTGTTGGGCACACAAGGTCCTATCATCATTGGTTCCTATAATTTCACAACGGCAGGCATGTATGTGATTAAAGCATGGAGCGAAAATCCCAATGCCCACACCGATGGCAATCATGCCAACGACACCGTCACCAAAACCGTTTATGCGCAGGGCTATGCTCCCATTCCTTTCGGTGAAAGTTTCAACGGCACCTGGCTCAATATCATGAACACCCGCGATGTACCTTCCGTTTATTGGGTCAACACACCCAACACCGGCAATAGCTCATGGCGCCGCGACGAAGATGGTGCAGCAGCAGCTTGGACCGGAGTTGCCGGAGCTTATGCTCCCGTAGGTGTAGGTACCGGCACTTTACATTCGGCACGTTTCCATTCATCTTCTGCCACAGTGGGTGCCGCAGGTACTTTGGATGCCTATATAAATTTCTCTACAGTAGGTACCAAGATGCTTAAATTTTGGCACATCAACACATCGGGAACGGACACCTTGTCGGTACAGATGTCAAGCGATGCTGGAACTACTTACACCACCGTTCAAAAATTCCCTGTCGCCGCCACATGGACACAACATTTAGTTGCATTAGGAGCTTCCGTTTCTCCAACAACTATCGTACGCTTTAGAGTTGCCAATGTTGCAGCCGGAGGCACCACAGATGTGGGACTTGATAGTGTTCAAGTCGTTCTATGGACTCCTGATGATGCAGGTATAACAGCCATCAATGCACCCGTCAGTCCTATCCTTCAAGGAACGAATCCTGTTACCGTAACTGTGAAAAATTATGGTTCGGCTAACCTCACCACAGCTTCCATAGGCTGGTCGGTGAATTCAGTGGTTCAAACGCCTTTCCCCTACACAAATGCAGGTTTAATACCCAATGCAACGGATGGTCCTATCACCATCGGCTCTTTTAACTTTGTTACCCCTGGAAATAATATCATCAAAACCTGGACTTCCATGCCCAACGGCAACACCGATGGCGACCACAGCAACGATACTTTATCAAAAACGGTGTATGTGCAAGCCTTTGCCCCTATACCTTTCAGCGAAAGTTTCAACAACACCTGGATAAATGTAGCGAACACGCGCGATGTTCCTTCAACGTTTTGGGTCAATACTCCCAATACAGGCAATAGCTCATGGCGCCGCGACGAAGATGGTGCTGCCGCAGCTTGGACCACTCCCGCCAATGGCGTTTATGCTCCTGTTGGAGTTGGAACAGGCACATTACATTCTGCACGTTTCCACTCTCGTTATGCCACAGTGGGCACTGCCGGAACTTTTGATGCCTATGTTGACTTCACACCCGTGGGCACCAAAATGTTGAAGTTTTGGAACATCAACACATCGGGAACGGATACCTTATCCGTATTATTATCAAGCGATGCAGGGGTCACATATACTACTATACAGAAATTTGCTGTCGCCGCCACATGGACACAACATTTAGTTCCTTTGGGAACTTCCGTTTCTCCGCAATCCATTGTTCGATTTAGAGTAGTCAATACCGCTGCAGGTGGCACAACCGATGTGGGACTTGATAGTGTTCAGGTCGTGTTGTTGACGCCTAATGATGCAGGGATAACGGCTATTAATGCACCTACAACTCCTGTGCTTCAAGGAACAAATCCTGTAACTGTAACCGTAAAAAATTATGGTTCAGATAACCTCACCGCGGCTTCGATAGGCTGGTCGGTAAATGGCGTGGGACAAACGGCTTCACCCTATTCTAATGTTGGCTTAGTAACCAATGCAACCGATGGTCCTATCACTATTGGGAACTATAATTTTGCAGCAGCAGGATATTATACCATCAAAACATGGACTTCAATGCCAAACGGTAGCACCGACGGTGATCACACCAATGACACTTTATCAAAAATAGTATATGTGCAGCCTTACGCTCCAATTCCTTTCTTTGAAGGTTTTGATAGTTTGTGGATAAACAAAAACGCTACACGCGATGTCCCAAGCAATTTCTGGGCTAATATACCTGCAACAGGCAATAACTCATGGAGAAGAGATGAAGACACCCTTTCGGCTCCTTGGACAAATGGCCCGGGAGCCGGTGCCAACGGAAGCTATTCTCCCAAGGGCGCCAACGGAAGTATCCATTCAGCCAGATTTCATACGTGGGATGCAGCAAGCGGTACAGCCGGAGATATGGATTTGTTTGTAAACATGTCTTTGCCCGGCAGCAAACTCTTAGATTTTTGGAATATCAATGTGGATGGAACTGACTCCCTTTCGGTATATCTTTCAACCAATGGCGGTGCAAGCTTCACATTTTTACAAAAGTTTTTGACGGCAACCACTTGGACGCATAACATTTTTTCGATTGGCAATTCCACATCTCCTACTTGTATTGTCCGTTTCAAAACGGTTTCCGATTATGGCAATTCTGATATAGCTATTGACCAAGTTCAAATCTATCTATCCCCCGACAATGACGTGTCGGCTGTTAGTTGGTTAGCTCCTCTCAGTGCATGCGGATTGACCAATGCAGAACATGTTACGGTTAAAGTTGCAAACCACGGATTAGTGGCGCAAACCAATGTGCCTATAAAATATTCCATTGATGGTGGCTTGTCCTATGTTGGTCCCGAAACCATCCCGGGAACGATGCTCCCCGGCGACACGGTGACTTATACATTTACGGCTACGTCTGATTTCTCAACCGGTGGCATGTACAACTGCCAACTCATAACGCAACTTGCTTCGGATGCTTTCCCGTTGAATGATAGTTTGTTCATGAATGTGGAATCTTCACTCGTTATCAGTAGTATTCCTTTTTCAGAAGATTTCAACACAGGCAGTAGTAATTATTTGATGCTCGCTGCAAACACGGATTCGTATGTTAATTATGAGGATTTAATTGGTACTACCAGTACGTTTGGCTTACATTTCACCGGAAAAACTGCTACAGGATGGCCCTCAGGCAATACATCTGCTGCATCGGCATATAGCTTTGCGAATCATCTTGCCTCCGCAGTAACCTGTGGTGTGAATGCCTCGAGCGTAACAAGTTTGTTTTTGAGATTCGATTTATTGCAAACCTATAGCGCCAGACAATCCTATAACTATTTTGCCGCTGTTATTAATAATACAGATACCATCCAGGATGATTTGGGAACAAAATATTTTAATGCTACAACAGCATCTTCCGATGTTTATGCAACTAAATATTTCAACCTCTCAGCGTATGCAGGAAGCAATTTCTCTATTAAATTTATTTCTTCGTGTAAATACGATGATGCAAATTATACTACAACAAACATTGGCGATAATGTATATTTTGACAATATGGCTTTATATGTGCCCCCCGTTATAAATGATTTGGGCGCCGACACTAGTATCTGTCAAGGAAGCACTGTTACTTTCGACGCCGGTGCAGGCACAGGCTATACCTATTTATGGACAGCAATTCCTTCAGGCAATGTATTAGGCACAGCTCAAACCCTCACGGTTGATACTACAGGTACCTATCACGTGGTTGTTACCAATCCTCTGGGATATAGCGCTACGGATTTAGTACATGTGACTACAATCCCTGCTCCTGCTGCCTTTGCAGGTAACGACACCACGATTAACTATTTGGCAGCAGCAAATTTACATGGTACGGTAACTTCGGGTCCGGGTACTTATACGTATTCTTGGTCACCGGCTGATTCGTTGGTGAATGCAACAGTTCAGAATCCTGTTACCACTTCCTTACATTTCACTACGATTTATACAGTAACAATAACCAATACACTTACAGGCTGCTCAGGCACCGATCAAGTAATTGTCTATATTGTTGGTGGACCTTTAAGTGTTAGTGCAAACGTAAGCACGGATACAATTTGTGCAGGCGATCCGGTTACTTTATTAGCATTGCCTAGTGGCGGTTCAGGTACTTATACCTATAGCTGGACATCCACACCTTCGGGTTTCACCTCGAATGTCGCCGATACAGTTGCATATCCGACTGCCAATACCACCTATCATATAAGTATAAATGATGGAACCAATACGGCAATTTCTTCTGTAGCAATTGTAGTTCATGCTTTGCCTGTTGTTTCACTTGGCAATGACACCACGGTATGCAGTACGAGCCATATCACTCTCACTGCCGGGGCAGCCGCATCCTATTTATGGTCAACAGGTGCCACCACACAAACCATCATCGTTGATTCCACATTTGCTTCGGGAGGAGTTGCTGCAATTTCGGTTACAGCCACGTCCATCTATGGATGCACCAAGACGGATGCCATCAACATTACCTTTGTTTCGTGTGCAGGTATCAATGAATATGGCAATGCCACTAATGTTGCTGTTTACCCAAATCCAAGCACAGGAATTTTCAATGTTGTGGTGAATGGATTGAACAAGAGTGCCGAACTTGTAGTGTATAGTCTGCAAGGACAAGCGGTCTTTACCAAAACTATTTCGGGCGATGTCAATACCCAACTTGATTTATCCGATATGCCGAAAGGCGTTTATTTTGTCAGAATACGCAATACGGAAATCAATCTAATAAGTAAGTTGATCATTCAATAAGTTCAACGTAAAAACATCGAAAGGCTGCTTCTGAGTGAAGCAGCCTTTTTTTATGTTGATAAAAATGATGCCTTACATGCAAAATTAATAACAAGGAATTAAATTATTATTCAATTTTGTTATGATGTCCATTTATATTTCATAAATTTGCACCTACAAAATCTATGTACTATGTTTATAAAATCATTTATCACCACCATTTGCCTAACGGGAGCCTTGATGCTTAACGGATTTTCTCAGCATTCCTTTTCATTGGATTCCTTGGAACATCCAGACCGTTTTGTGTCCAAATACCTTCCGATGCTCACCGATAAGGAGCTAATGAAAATAGCTTCTTTGCCCGATTTGGTGCCCGCAGACTATTTGCCGACACTTAAAAGTACATTGCCGTATATGGTAGATAATTCTACGCTTTCCTATATGATTGTAACAACATGGCAGGCAGGTTACGAATGTGGGCAATCTGCCAGCATCGCCGATGATTTCACTTATGAAATCAATCGCTTGCGCAATGTGCCTTCCAACGTTCCACAAAACCGTTATGTAACGCATTTTGCATGGAATTTTCTCAACGGAGGTTACAATTATACTGGCGCAAGCTATTACGATTCGTGGGAGATTCTCCGCGTATGTGGAACGCCCAACGTATCCGATTATGGTGGCGATTTATGGACAGGTGGCGAAAAACGTTGGATGACGGGCTACAATTTATATTACAATGCCATGCACAATCGCTTGTACACAGGTTATAACCTTCAGGTGAATACACCCGAAGGTTTGGCGGTGTTGAAAAATTGGATACATAATCATTTGGATGGCTCTGCTGTGGGTGGTTTGGCAAACTTTTATGCGAATTACGGAAGTCCGAACACCACTTTGCCTGCAGGAACAGAGGAAGGCGGCAAGGCTTTGATGTCCACCTGGGGAGGGAGTCCAAGCCATACATGGACCATAGTTGGCTACAATGATTCTATCCGCTATGATTTTAATGGAGATGGTATTTACACCAACGATATTGATATCAATGGAGATGGGGTGGTTGACATGCATGATTGGGAAATTGGCGGACTCAAATTCATTAACGGATATGCAGGACCGAGTTGGGGAAACGGGGGATATTCCTATATGATGTATAAATGTTTGGCAGACGATATTGGTGGCGGTGGCATTTGGAATCATCGGGTTTCCATACAATATGTGAAACAAACTTATGATCCGTTGTTAACCATGAAAGTGCAGCTCAAACACGATTCCCGAAACAAAATCAAAGTAACAGCAGGACTCTCCACCAATCTCACGGATACTAAACCCCGCTACGTTTTAGAATTCCCGATTTATAACTTTCAGGGTGGCGATTATTTCATGCAAGGCGACACCATAGAAGCTGCCAAAACCATAGAATTTGGTCTCGACTTAAGCCCTTTGCTTACCTATATACAACCCGGACAAAACGCAAAATACTTCCTGCAAGTTGCCGAAAACGATCCTACGGGAATATATACAGGGCAAATAAACAGCTATTCTATTATTGATTATACCTCGGGTGTGGTTCAAACGGATTGCCCCTCAACCAACGTAGTTCTTACCAATAATGATACTACTCGTTTATCCATAACCAAAATCGTGAACTTTAGCAAAGTGGGCATCTCCACCACTTCCTTACCCGATGCCCCCGTCAACGAACCGTATTCCTTACAACTAAGTGCTGCAAATGGCACCACGCCCTATCATTGGGATTATTTATATGATTTTTCAGCAAGCTACTCCACCGCAACCTATCCCGGTATTAGTACATTAGCCTTGGTCACAAATGCAACAGGTTATGCCGTTCAAAATCTCGGCTTCGACTTTCCTTTTTATGGAGAGAAATATAACAAACTATATATTAGTCCCGATGGCTATATCAAGTTTGATGATTTGTTTTACACATGGCCCTATTTGGTGGATAAAGTCTTGTTGTTTAAAAGCACCAAAATGATAGCCCCCTTCCTCACCGATTTGGTTTTTGGTTCAGGAAATGGCTTTTGGTATGAAGGAAACAGTCAATATGCCACCTTCAGATGGAGTGCTTATGTGAACGGACAAGGCACAAGCGTGGTTAATGTTGCCGTGAAACTATATCCAAGCGGAAAAATAGAATTCTATTATGACAACATCAACGTCGCTTCAACCACAGCATGGATTAGTGCCGTGTCGCGTGGCGATAACAACAACTATCAATATACAGATTACTCGGGTAAATTAAATGTAAATACTTCAACTCAGATGATTACCCTTACGCCCCCAAGCATTCCTTTTGAGCTAAAAATCTCCGACAATGGCTTGCTTTCCGGAACCCCTACTATGGAATATAACAACCTGCCCATAACCTTCAAAGTGACCGACAACAACAACATTTCTTCCACCAAAACCTTAGCATTTAACACCAATGGCGTGCTTGCTACCAATAAAGTGACTGCGGGAATTGATTCCATCATCAATGCCGGCGAGAACGTCCTGTTAAGTGTTGCCTTAAAAAATATTGGCGGCGTTACCATTCCAAATGCCCACATGCAAATCTCCACTACCGACAGCCATGTTGCTATGGTGGATAGTTTAGAGAATGTCGGCAATCTCCTCCCCGACGATTCCGTGGCGTTTCTCGATGCTTTCTCCTTTGATGTGGACACAACTGTGGAAGACAATCACATTATTGCCTTACAATTGAAAGTTTTCAATACAACCGATACCTTTAACATCCAAATGTTCTTACCTGTTCGTTCGTTGATATTGGACGTAGGTACCGTTACTGTTGCAGATGGCAACAACAACATTTTAGAACCCGGCGAAAACGCTTCCATTCTTGTTGAAGTGAAAAACATTGGAGGCGCAACAGCCTACAATGTCAACGGCATATTAACCTCCAACGACCCTTTCATTGGCATCATCAGCGACTCCATGCACTTTGCCAACATCGCAGGCGATAATCATGCTAATGCTTTTTATGTAGTCAACGTGTCGAGCGCTGTCCCCGATGGGCATATCATAGTGTTCAACTTGAAACTTACTGCTGACGGTGGCTACGTTACACATAAATTCTTTACCATTCAAATTGGCGGCAATGCCGAAGATTTTGAAACCGCAGACCTTACCAACTTCCCTTGGATCACCAACGGCGATTCCGTTTGGTTTACATCCACAGTGTTGCCTTACGAAGGATTGGAATGTGCTAAATCAGGCAATATCTCCGAGAATCAGCAAACCTCTTTGTATGTCAATTTAAACATTTTGAACAGTGGCACCATGAGCTTTTATCGAAAAGTCTCCTGTGAGGCACATCCCGGCTATACCGATTACGACTTTCTCGCTTTCTACATAGATGGCATTGAAATGGCGAAATGGGACGGAGTCACCACGTGGCAACGCTTCGAATATCCCGTTACTTCGGGCACACATATCTTCAAATGGACCTATAAAAAGGATTATTCCGTGAGTGCAGGCGAAGATTGCGCTTGGTTGGATTATATCGTTTTCCCGCCTTCCATAGAATTGGCTTCCAACGTCACCCAAAACCCCAACTCCATCTATAAAACCCAAGTCATTGATTCTATCGGGATGGATTCTATCGCCATGGTCAATAATAGCGCCTCCAACATCGTCGTCTATAATTGCGAAATCAGCAACTTCTCCGCTAACGGTAACGACCATTGGTTGACTTCCGAAGTGAATTACGGCAGTTTGGATGCTTCTGAGAATGACGCCCTCAAACTAATTTTTAATTCCTTTGGTTTGGCGAACGACACCTACAACTGTATCGTTAAAATGACCTATAACTTCACCGATACCGTCTCCATTCCTGTCACCTTTCATGTGATAGTACCCACAGGCATTGACGAAAACAATCTCAACGCAAATCATCTCCAAATCTATCCCAACCCATTTACCAATCAAACCCAAATCCGATTTACTTTGTACAACTCCTCAAAGGTGGACTTGATAATTATGGATGTGAGCGGCAACGAAATCAAAAAGATTGTTTCCAACAAATTGAATGCGGGAGATTATTCGTATAGTTGGGATGGCACCAACGAAAGCGACACCAAAGTAGCTTCAGGCATCTACTATTATCGCTTCATCACCGACGACAATAGCACCTTTGGGCGCATGATGTACATGAAATAACATCTATGGTTTTCAGCAGCATACTGTTCTTATTCTTCTTCTTACCGCTCACCTTATTTTTATATTATGTAGCTCCAAAGAACTATAAAAACTTGGTAGCGCTCTTGGCGAGTGTCCTGTTTTATGCTTGGGGCGCTCCTTTGTTTGTTTTCGTTATTTTAGGTTCCATCGTATGCGATTTTCTCTTCGCCCGCTTCATCCATTCCTCCCAAGGACTCCGCAAACGACTCCTCCTTGCCCTCGCCATCACTATCAACATCGGCATACTGATTTACTTTAAGTATGCCAATTTCTTCGTCGCCAATGCCAACGACATGCTCTCCGGCTTCGGCATGAAAGAACTCCATTGGACCAAGATTGCCTTACCCATCGGCATTAGTTTTTTCACCTTTCATGAGATGAGCTACCTCATTGATGTCTATCGCGGCGTAAAACCTCCCATGAAAAGCATTTGGAATTATGCCTTATACATCCTCTTCTTCCCCCAACTCATTGCAGGACCCATCATCCGTTTCAACGAAATATCCGACCAAATCGAAGACCGCAGCTATCAATTCACTTTGGATAATCAGTTGCTTGGCTTCTTCAGGTTTGTCATCGGTTTGGCGAAGAAGATACTCATTGCCAACATCCTTGGCGCCGAAGCCGACAAGATTTTCTCCTTGGGCGCCGACGATTTAACCACCCCTTTGGCTTGGTTGGGAATCGTCGCTTATGCTTTCCAAATCTATTTCGACTTCTCCGGCTACAGCGACATGGCTATCGGCTTAGCCCGCATGATGGGATTCATCTTCCCCGAAAACTTCAACAATCCCTACATCTCCCAATCCATCACAGAGTTTTGGCGACGGTGGCACATGTCATTAAGCCGTTGGATGCGCGACTATCTCTATCTCTCTTTGGGTGGCAACCGCGTTTCCGTGCCGCGTATGTACTTCAACTTAGTCGTCGTCTTTCTCATCTCAGGATTTTGGCATGGTGCCGAATGGAATTTCATCCTGTGGGGCGCTTTCCATGGCTTGTTTTTGATATTAGACAAACTATTCCTGCTGAACCTCCTCCGTCGCATCGGCAAATATCCAAGCATCCTATTCACCTTCTTTTTGACGCTCATCGGTTGGGTTTTATTTCGCTGCCAAAACGTATCCCACATCAAATACTTCCTGTCAAGCATGTTCAACTTCAATTTCCGCGCCTCCGACTTATACCTCGACTCCCGTTTTTGGGTCATACTTATGTTCGCCTTCCTGTTCTCCTTTTTCGGCGCTCTCCCTGCCTTATCCCGATGGCAAGAGCGCGTCTATTCCTCAAAGCAAAAATCACGCAACGTCATTCTCCTAAGCCTCTTTGGCATTTTCCTATTCGTCGTCTCTGCTGCGGGGGTCGCTTCCTCGGGTTTCAATCCATTCATTTATTTCAGATTTTGATATGCAGAAACTCATCAAAAAACTACTCATTTTGCTCATCATCGGCATCCTCTTCCTGCCTTTGCTACAACAGAAATATAAACTCATCAAGTTTAAACCCTTGAATGGCTATTATGTCATCAACAAAAAACCCGATTCCTTATCCTTCAAAACATGGTTCAACGAATCCTTTCAAAAGAAATGCTCCAAATATCTCGACGACAACTTTGGCTTCCGTCAACCCCTCATCCGTCTCAACAATCAGATAAACTACACCTGTTTCAAACAAACCGAAGCCAAAAACGTCGTCGTGGGCAAACACGATTGCTTATACGAAGAAGGCTACATATTAGACTACACAGGCTACAACTTCATCGGCACCCTCTATTGGGACGACCTCTTGCGCCGCGCCAAACTCCTCCAAGACACCCTCAAACGAGCCCACAACATTGATTTGATATTCGTCTTCGAGCCCGGCAAAGCAAGCTTCTATCCCGAATACATCCCCGACAGATACAATCCCCAAAACAAAACCATCTCCAACATGGACTATCTCATCGCCCAAACCAAAAAGCGCGGCATCCTCGCCCTCGATTTGAACTCATGGTTTCGTTCCATCAAGTCCACTGCCCCCTATCCCTTATATGCCACCTACGGCGTCCATTGGAGCACTTACGGCATGTTCACCGCCGCCGACACCCTTGCCAAATTCATCGAACATCAGCGCCACATTGACATGCCCGAACTCAATTGGGAAGCATTCCCCGTAACCAACACCCTCAAAGACGTAGACTTCGACATCGAAGCCACCCTCAATCTCCTCTTCGCCCTGCCCCATCTCCAGATGTGCTATCCCAAAATATCATTCATCACCAAACCCAACAAAACCCGCCCCAAGCTCCTCACCATCGGCGACAGCTACTATTGGGCATTCATCAGCAATCAAATTGTGGACAGCATGTATTCGGGACATCAATATTGGTACTACTTCACGGGCATTTGGCCCGACATTTGGACCCCAAAAAACATCGCCGTCGAACTCAATCTCCAACAAGAAATAGAAAAACAAGATGTCATTCTCCTCTCCATGACCGAGCTAAACGCCTTCTATGGCTATTGGGGATTCATCGAAGCCGCCTACGACATCTACTATCCCAACCAAAACCATGACCAATACGACTTCATCAAACAACTCGTCCTCCACGACATGTACTTCAAACGCCACCATGCCCTAGCCCTCAAATACCACACCACCGTCCAAACCATCATCCAAACCGAACTCCACAACCGCCTCCGCATCCAACAACTCCTCCAACAATTCTCCCTATAACCATTCCCAACTAGGAACTAGGAACTAAGAACTCTGAACTCTGAACCCCTATACTCGCCCCCATATTCGTAATTCGCCCATTCGTAACCTGTCCCGTACACGCAGTGTCGGGATTCGTAGTACCTCTTGGAATTTGGAACTTGGTATTTGGAGCTTGGATCTTTTTTTGGGCGCATCCCTCCTTCGTCGGGTCGGGCTTTCCTCTCCAAGTCCTCGGGGCTGAATAACGCCCCTGTGGGCTTTCCGTTCCAATCCCTTGCGCGTGTGCCAACTAGCTATCCTCAGGACTTTTAATCAACATTTCCTTTTCCCCTCCCAATTATACCCCTATCATACACTTTGCAATACAATAGCGACACTTTGCAATACTAAGGCAATACTTTGCAATACTATAGCGACACTTTGCAATACTATAGCGATACTTTACATTCTTATAGCGATACTTTGCATTCTCATAGTGAAACTTTACATTCTCATAGTGAAACTTTGCGTTCTCATAGCGATACTTTACATTCTCATAGTGAAACTTTGCATTCTCATAGTGAAACTTTGCATTCTCATAGCGATACTTTGCATTCTCACTTTTACAAAACGAAAAAAAATATTCCTATTGTTCTACTTAATTTGTACCTAAATGGCAAATATTTTAATACTCTTTTTTCTAATATCCCTTACCTACAAAATCATGCCACAACTAACTTTATTACTTTAGTAACAAAACATCATCCGCCTCTGATTCTCAACTTTATTACTTTATTCTTATGCCATTCTAACTAGATTCCACCCTAAGTTAATAAAAATAATAAGCACATTAGCTTGTAAAACTCCAAAAATGCATATATTTGCACCGTGAAACCATTTACCAAGAAATAATACAGCACAAACCACATATATGTTAATCATCGGAATAGCCGGTGGCTCAGGCTCCGGAAAAACAACCGTAGTAAAAAAAATCATGCACGACTTCCCTAAAGGGTCTGTGGCTGTTATTTCTCAGGATTCCTATTACAAAGACAACGGACACCTCAGCGCCGAAGAACGCTCCAAAATAAACTTCGATCACCCGTCCTCCATCGAATTCCCCTTGCTGATCAAACACCTCAACCTGTTGAAAAAAAGCAAGACGATAGACATGCCCATCTATTCGTATTTAACTTGTGCGCGTGCCAAAGAGTTTATCCCTGTTGAGCCAAAAAAAGTGATCATCGTGG
>CAIOJS010000269.1 GCA_903858655.1 uncultured bacterium
ATTGTTTGTTTTTCTTAATTGATTTATTAAAGATTGCAGCAACGCCAGACCTGCCTTTTATAATCTCAGGAAAAATATTCAATTTCCCTCTGGCTAGCATCTTAGGTGCAAGGATCATATCCTGCAAGACTTTAAATGTTCTTACCTTATAGTCGACCAGAAGTCCTACTTCGTAAAGCCTGCCGGTATATTTAATCGAATCGAGGAAGGATTTGTGAAATGCAATTATCTTTTTAGCCCGTGGATTGGTTTTACCTTCTTTCAGAGACTTTTCCCTTAAAAAGTCCATCATCTTTGGAATATCTATACTCATCGGGCAACGTGAATAACACATCTCGCAGGTAAGACAGACCCATATTGTAAATGACCTCAATATCTTTTCTTCCAGTACAGGGTTCTCAGTCTGAAGCATTCGCATGACATAGCTGGGAGGATAATCCATCTCTTCCGAAAGAGGGCATCCTGCTGAACATTTGCCGCACTGATAGCAATGATTTACAACCACTCCGGTGTGCTCAAGGAGCTCGCTGCCCAATCCGCTATGAATTGCATGATGTGTTTCTGCACTCATAATTTTGTCAATTTTTTTAACTCATCTTTCAAAACCCAATAATAATTCTTTTTTACCTGGAATGACAATTCACTGAATTCCAAAAAGCACTTTTTTGTCATTTACATCCGGATTTTTATGAACAAGATAGTTACCGTGATGTGCTTTTATATTATAAAACCCTGATTATCTATCCACTCAATAGCATATTCATATTGTCCTGTATATAAAGCAATGGTATTATCTACAATATATGAAAATCCATTGTTAAATGTTGTGTTAAGTTGATATTCTACTTTAACAGGGTCTGCGATAACTTCTGCTGTTACTGGTATCATTGTTTCAACATTATTTACTGAATATCTTTTAAACATCATTCCGTTTGCATTATCTATTACAAATGATTTGTTAAAAATACCTGGCACTACTATTTCTTTAATTGGAACTTTATTTTTTAATTGGTTGCCATAAGGTATAAAGTAGTTGTGATATGAGCCAACTGATTTAAAGCCATATTCAGCTCCTATTTCATTTTGATTAAAGTCCAAAGGATTAATAATTCCAACGCCTGTATACAAGTTTAACAGTCCTGATGTGCTTAATGGGTTTCCTTGTGCTGGGTCTAACATTTTAACATTGTTTACTTTTAAGTTACCAAGTCTGTTTTTAGTTTGTCCTTTATAATCTAATACATCTTCTTCCATACCGCTTACATAATAAGTGTTATCAATGTCTATGTTAGAACACTCTATATTTGTTATATCATAACCAATAGTTGTAATTGCTGAAACTGTATTGACATTAAAAGACGGTGGATAATTTACTAGGACATTAGTAAATACTATTGGAGTTGTTAAATTAAAGCCACCTGCATATCCTAAAAAGTTACCGCCACCATCATAAATTGAAGCTCCTGAAGTAGTGGTTGAATAACAAAGTCCAACAGAATTAATATTATTTACTTGTGTTTCAGAGACATTAAACATTATATTATTGTATATTGGGTCATTTATGGGGTCATTTTTTAACAATTCTAATACAAATATATATCCTTGCCCTGCTGTTAATTTTACATTGTTAAACTCAAACTTTAAGCCAAGTTTATAATTAGGGTCATTGTTTAAATCTGCTAAATCTAATATAGAACTTGAAATTGCTACCAAAGAACCTAATATATATACTTGATTATTGTTATAGTCTGTTTGTCCGTTATATATTTTACAATTTAATTTACAACCTGCTGGAACTGCTGTGTTTACATTTATTCTTGTGCATACAATTTCAAGTGAAGTCATATAATTATCTGTTGGTGCATTAAAACTAAAAGCATAATACATTGAGTATTTTATATTTGACTGTGTTGAATAATCATAGTTTACTTGTTGTGTTAATCCGGTTCCAAAATAATAATTTGCACCAATAGGAACTCCAAAACTTTCTACTACTCCATGTTCTGTTTGTATAGTTCCATTTTGTCTTATTCCAGCTCTTTTAATAAGTGATTTTGCTACATTGCCTGGATTAACATTTTGCAGAACTTTAAAGCCTGGTATTACTTCATCATTTACATTTTTAACAAGCCCAAATGATATATTTTTAGCAGTCAATTTTTGTGTTAGGTCTTTACCGCTTTGAACTTGTTTTTGTTGCATTTAAAAACCGCCCATCTGACCGATATTTTGTCCTGCAGCAAAGGAAGATTGCCAGGTGTTTGGCCACTGCATTGATAACAAACTCTGTGAAAGCGTTGTATCTCTTGTTGCTGCCATTGAAGATGTGTATCCGCCTGTATTGACTGATATTGATACTGAATGTTGTGGTAAACAATTCATATTCATTTTATTTAGCAAATACATAAACTCTTGTTCTATGTTGCCTGGACTTTCTGGCAGTCCTACATTCATTGCATACAATAAAATCAAACTTTTATAAACTAATATATCTCTGTATTCTTGCGGAATTACTGATATGTCTGTGTCTGCTGATAAGTTTCCGCCATTTGCGATATAGTCTACATAATAATTTGCTGCAAGTGAAACCACTGGATATGTTATAGGCACTCCAGTTGTTGGAATTGTTATTGCAGTATTAAGATTGACTAATTTAGCCCCTGTAACTTGATCCTCGCCCACTACACTAAAAGTGCCAGGTGGAACATTAAACTGCCGATACATAACCGCGTCTGTGCCTATTGGGAGCATAAATATGCCACCCATAGAGCCATTGTAGGGCTGTCCTATGCGCAGTGGTATCTTGCAGTCTAAAGGCAGTTTAATACCTTTTGCAACAAATACAGCGTTATTATAGTGTAGATTCCAATTCATTGTCCCATTTACTATACTTAAAGTAGTAACATAGTCATTATTTACCCATTGAAACGAAGTGTAAGAACTCTTTATTATTGTTTGCATTTGCATTTGTCTATTGCATGGGTTTGCCGACGGAACACCACTGTTATATCCAGCAGTCCATTTTATAACCACATAAAACTTTTGCTGATTTGAAACAGGAATTGCAGTTGGAAAGGTTAAGGTTA
>CAIOJS010000270.1 GCA_903858655.1 uncultured bacterium
GTGGTCTTGATGGTTAAAAAATTTATGTTTGTATGTGTCTAAGAGGTAAAATAAGGTGCTTTGTGTTGGCGGTGCTTGTGGTTTTTGTTGTGGGAGGCTGCAGGAAGAAGGTGAGTCCGAGTTGGGATGTGGCGGTGTATGCTCCTTTGTTGCAGGCTGATTTGGGTTTTAATGATATAGTGCCTGATTCGCTGTTGGAGATGAACCCTGACAATTCGTTGAACTTGGTGTATAAGTATCAGTTTTATAATTTTTCGTTGGATTCGCTGGTGAATTTTCCGGATACTATCTCACATAAGTATTTGCCGCCCTTGGGCGGGGTGGTGTTGCATCCGGGACAGATATTTTTTAATTTCACGGAAAATTCAGTGCTGAATATACCGAATGCGGATGTGGCGCAAGTGGATTTTCATAAGGGGTTTTTGGTGTTGGAGGTTTTTGCGACGATTACACAGCCATCATACGTGACGTATAAAATACCGTACGCGCGGAAAAATGGGGTTGCTTTTCAGGTGACGGAGTTGATTCCGGCAGCACCTGTGGGAGGTACTACACATGTGGAACGATTGGTGGATTTGTCGGGCTATAGTTTGGATATGAGAGGACCTACACACGTTAGTTCGAACATTTTGACGAATCAAACGATAGCGCAATTGGACGCGAATGCGGATACGGTTACGATGACCAATGCGGATATTTTTTATTTTAATGTGCGGTTCGAGGATTTGTCGTTTGCCTACGCGAAAGGCTATTTCGGTAGTCAATATACGGTGTTTGGACCCGACACGACGAAGATTGATATGTTTAATAACATCGTATCGGGTTCATTTAATTTGGAGAGTGCAAAACTGACCTTGTCGGTTGAGAATGGCTTTGGGATAGATGCGCGGGTGCTATTTAATAGTATTGCCACGACGAATTCGCAGACGGGTTTAACAACAGCGCTTTCGGACCCGATTATAGGACAAACGATTAATATTTCGAGGGCAACGGAGACGTTTAATCCGCTGCAACCTGTGAATCCTTCGGTGTATAATTTTGAGATGAATAGCTCGAATATACCACAAATTATAGAAAATATGCCTGACAAGATTTCGTATAAAATGCAGGTTACGACGAATCCGTTGGGGAATGTTTCGGCAGGGAACGACTTTATTTATTATGGAAATTATTTGAATGCTTCGCTGAATTTGGAGATTCCTTTGTCGTTTATAGCGAACGATTTGACCTTGTCGGAAGATGTGGTGTTAGATTTGGGAACGTATAACGATAATCCATCGTCGGGGAAGTTGAAGTTGATTGCGGATAATGGTTTTCCTTTTAGTGCAGATGTGCAGATTTATATGTTGGATGCTAGTAATCATATTAGCGATTCGCTGTTTGTACCGACTTTGATAGATGCGCCGATGTTGGATGCGGATTATAAAGTGATAAGTCCAAAGCGTTCGGAATTGGAAGTGTGGTTGTCAGAGAGTAAATATTTGGCATTGTTCAGCACGAAAAAAGTGAGGTTAAAGGCGCGTTTCAACACGGCAGGCGTAAGCAGTTTTGTTAAAATCTATAGCTATTATCGGCTTAAACTGAAAGTTACCGGGGATTTTAATTATTTGGTGGAGATGTAGATTATATGAAGCAAAGTTTCATCAAATACACACTTCTATCTTTAAGTTTGCTCTTTGCAGAACTTATTGGGGCGCCTGCCTTTGGTCAATATAAATTTACGTATTGTCCCTTAGGAACCTCGGCACCTATGGTGGCTTCGGAGCATGAGAGCTATCAGGCGATAGATTATCAAAAGATTTATCTGGATTTGACCTCAGAGTTGTATATGAACTCCAATGGGTTGACGAATCAGTTTGTGAGCAAGTTCTATTATGGGAGTTTTTTGGATACGCCACTCAAGACACAGAATTGGAATAGGCTAAATAGGCAGCATAATCTGCTTGGCTATTTCTTTAACAGCAGTTTGCGCCTTAATGTTCCTGCCAAAAAGAACGGGTTTAGTTATTATGCTGCATACGAAAATCATAATATGATGGAAGTGAAATTTCATGAAGACTTTTTTCATCTTATCTTTTTTGGAAATAGAGATTTGGCAGGGCAGTCGGCAACATTCGACAAGCAATCGTTCAAAACGATGAGCTATCAACAATTCAAAGTGGGTGTGGTAAAAACGTGGTTTAAACAATCGAAAGTTCAGGTTTTTTCTGCGGGATTGGGTTTTAATAATGGTCAGAGTTTGATGGAGTATAGTATCCCGACGGCAACTTTTTTCACACAGGAGAATGCTGAATATCTTTCGTTAGATATGAACGTGAATATGCGACGTTCGGATACTGTTAGAACAAAATTTGGTGCGGAAAATGGTGCGGGAATGTGTTTGGATTTGTCATTTTATCAGCGCAATCCAAAAAGTTCGATTGAAGTTAAAGTGGAAGACCTTGGGTTTATACGTTGGAATAAACATTCGCAACAGTATAAGAAGGATACTTTGGCATATTTTGATGGCATTGAAATTAAAGATATTTTCGATTTGAATTCGGCAACAAACACAGGACTGACGCAGGATAGCATCATGAATGAGTTTGCTTTTGGTGATAAATCTGCTTTCACAGAGATGATCCCGATGAGAGCTTCGGTGAATTATACGCATTATTTTTTCAGTAACAGATTGTCGCTGTCGCTGACTTTGATACATTATCATTTTATACATTTCAAGCCTTTGATTCGATTTGTTCCTACGTATAATATTCCTATAAAGAAGTCGAACATCTGTATCTCGCCCAATTTTGAGTACGGGGGATATGGAAAATTTAATTGTGGTTTAGGTATTTCGGCTTCTGTAAAACAGAAATTCTATATTGAATTGAGCACGTCTTTCATCAACTCCTATTTGGATGCTAAGAAAACTGCGGGTTTGGGTGGATTTGTTTCTATAATTAAAACTTTGTAAGATGAAAAAGTTATTGAGCATTGCTTTTGCATTATTGTGGATAAGTCTTCAGAGCTTTGTTGCCGATGGTCAGGTCATAAAGTTTAATAAGACTTATGGCGACATGGCGTATAATTATGGGCAAAGAATTATACAGGCGAAGGACAAAGGTTACTTTATTTTAGGAAATGAGAGCGGCGACATTGGCAACACCAATATTCATGTTATCAGAACTGATTCTATGGGGGTTATTCGTTTTGAGAAAGTTATAGGAGATGCTTCGTTATATTGGGCGAATGATTTTAAGCGCACCTCAGATAGAGGGTTTTTGATTACAGGGTTTACGAATAAGAATCTCGATAAAGGGTATGATGTGTTGCTGATTAAAACAGATTCGAATGCCAATGTTGAATGGGAAAGGACGTATGGCGGGAACGATTGGGATATCGGAAATGCTGTTGTAGAGACGAAAGATGATGCCTATTTGCTTGTTGGGAAGACCTATAGTTATGGCGCAGCGAACGAAAATATTTATGCGATTAAGACCAATTTTAGTGGAGATACTATCTGGACAAAGACTTTCGGAGGCGATAGCACGGATTATGCAAATGCTGTGGATGTTATGATGGATAGCACGTATTTGATAGGGGCTACGACTAACAGTTTTGGGCATGGTAATTTTGATGGTTATGTGTTGAATCTGAACACAAATGGGGATACAATTTGGACGCAAACATATGGGGAAGATAAAGAAGATATCATTAACTCTATAAAGCAGACGCCTGATTCAGGCTTTGTTTTTGTTGGTTCAACGATGAGTTATAACGCAATTCAACACGAGAATTGGTTGATGCGGTATGATAAGAATAAGAATTATATGTGGAAGTTTCCTGAATCGTGGGATATTGGCGCAGGCGATGATGTTGCTTATAGTGTGACTGTGGATGATTCATCCCGATTTATTATAACAGGATATACAACCGGAGCCGGAAATGGAGGCAAAGAACTTAGTGTTCTTGTGATGGGCGACATTCATAGTTTCAAATGCAGTATGACAAATGGTTCTGCGAAGGATGATGAAGGAAATTATGCGGTGCAGACCACCGACCAAGGGTACGTGGTTATTGGGAGTTCGGAAGGGATGGGGCTTGGACTATCAAATATCTATATGCTAAAGATTGCTCATAATTGCAGCTATAGTCCAAGTACACAACATGTGACAGCCGTGAATGAAGCAGTAAGTACGGAAAAGAATGATGCTTTTACCGTATCTCCTACTATTTCAAATGGACACTACACCATTACTTTCACTGACAAAAACTCCCTCCAAGATAGAGATGTAGCGGTGAATATTTCTGATATATATGGACGTATGGTGCTTGCATCCAACCTTCATCATGCTGATAATGCTTCTTATTTTATTGATATTTCTGATAAAGCTGATGGCATCTATTTCATCAATGTTTCAGGGAAGACCTATATGCACAGCTTCAAAGTGCTTAAATGTGGCAAATAATTTCTAAGTATGTTTGCATCCGCTTTCAGTAAGAAGAATGAAATTGTTTTTATTTCGCTACTTATATTTCTAGCGAACTTTGTTCTAAAAATCCTTTTTGTTTCCCATAACGAGATTGCTATGGATGAGCCATTCAGCCTATATTATGCTCAGATGGATCTGCCTTCGATATTCACTATGTTGAAGACGGAGAACAATCCTGCCCTGCACTTTATAGTGTTGCATTTCTGGATAAAACTCTTCGGCATTAGCGCCTTTTCTGTTCGTTTTTTATCGGTTGTGTTCAGTGCATTGACTGCAGTCGTGGTTTTTTTAATCGGGTCTAAATTCTTCTCAAAACAAATTGGTATTATTGCAGCACTTATCTTTACTTTGTCGTTATTTCATGTGTATTTTTCGCACGAAGCACGCGTGTATCCTCTTTTTGTTTTTTTGACTACCCTGAGTTTATATTATTTTCTATCCATTGTTAGTCATGTTTCCGCATGGAAGCCTTATGTAGCGCTACTCATCGTGAACATGCTGCTAATTTATGCACATTATTTTGGGTTCTTTGTATTGGCTGCGGAATTTTTAAGCATCTTCTTTATGGGGAACTTCCGTCCGATTTGGAAGAAAATGCTTGGTGTTTTTATCCTTTTGGCAGTATCTTACATTCCTAATATTATCATATTCCTACAACGTTTTACAGTTTCAGTGCAGCATGGAACCTGGGTGCAAAAACCTGAAGTTAGCGAACTTTATGGTAACCTTAACCGCTTTCTGAATTCGAGAATAGTGATGTTTGTTTTTATTCTAATTGCGGTATGCTATCTCATCCTGTTGATTCGAAAACATAAGCTTACTTCTACGATGGCAAGTTTTTTCAACAATCCTTCTGCAAGGGTTTTAGTCGTTTGGTTTGTGTTTCCATATTTGGCTATGTTCCTTCTCTCCTTTTGGGCGCCCATGTTTCTCGACCGCTATATTATTTATATCTCCATCCCCTTTTATCTGCTTATAGCTGTTTTCATTGGCACCTTCACCGAACATCCTTATATTCGCA
The DNA here is from genome assembly GCA_903858655.1 of uncultured bacterium. Taxonomy (GTDB): domain Bacteria; phylum Bacteroidota; class Bacteroidia; order Bacteroidales; family CAIWKO01; genus CAIWKO01. The sequence goes on from CAIOJS010000270.1 coordinate 5,494, forward strand.
TTGCATCCACAGTGATATTACTGCTTACCATGGCTTTTTATGTCCGATTAGCTCCTGATAATAATCGCCGCGTTGACGATGTGGTGAAGCTAGTGAACGAATTAAAGGCAAATGATGATCATACATTGGTGATTATTTCGCCTGAATACAGCTATCTGGAATTTGTTTACCATTACAAAATAGACTATTTTAAGGATTATAAAAACACCTTGTCGTTGCTTCACAGCGAACATATTTATCCTACAAGTAACTTGTCCTCTTTTGACAAACCAACACTCTCAGCTGACAAAGTAGTTTATCTAGATTGCGGTACGGACTTTGCTTTAGGCAGAAATCCTATCCTCGAAGAGCTGAAAATGAGTCATACTTTAGTAAAAAGTGTTCCTATTTTTGAAATTTATACGGTCTATTGGTTTTGGGCGAAACTATAAAAGACGCTAAAAGTCATAAATATCCACCTTTAACCCCCTTATATAAAAAGCACATTTATTAGGGTTCCACAAATACACCGACAGCTTATCTTTCTTACTACGAATTTCCGGTGTTAAATAAAGCTTTTGCATCGGAATCCATGCATTGAACTTGATAGAATCTTTAGGCAATTGCAGCGTATAATACTTAAAATTTTCACCCTTGTGAATGGTTGATATCACTAAATAAGGGCTACTTTTAATCTCCTGCTGTAGAAAATATATAGAAGCCGAAGCTTTCGCCCACGAGTGGTCGCCATTCAACTTTTTATACGAAATATCTATGCTTGGAGAAAATTCCACATCGGCATCCATCACATAATATGGCTCATTACTCAACTCGCTATTCTTTATATAGTGGTCTGCTTTGAAGTTCTTTGAAGTCACAAACGTGTTATAATCGTAAGTCGTTTTCGGTAATTTTGAGAAATCCTTCCTGACTGTATCTTCATTGATTCTCATTTTTGGCAATAGCAAATTCAAAGCAGCGTCATTACTTACTGTTTGTCCAAAAGTAGCACAATAATACTTTTTGGTCATGCCGTCGCCATCAATAATGCCATGATTAAACTGCCACATCTGAAACAAATTCAACATAACAATCCCAATGAGCATCAATGCAAAAGAAATTTTACACCTCCATTGTTGCTTCCAAATCCATTTCAACAAAAACCCCAAAGGCAATGCAAGCACAACATAAAGCGACACCACCGCTCGTTGACTGTAGCAACAGCCACCATACCACCAACACGACCAACTCGAGGCAACGTAAACCCCCACTACCACATACGCCAACACCGAATAAAACAACTGTTTATGCTTCTTAAATAGCGTAAACATGCCTACAAGCATTACCACCACAAGGGGCGTGTAAACAAACCATCCTTTCCGAAAACTAAAAAGAAAATCCATCGTGTAAGGTTCGTTAAAATCAAAACCCTCATTCGGATCACGATAACTGTAGTAAACAAAACTCCCGCTCGTCATTTTCCAATAAAGTAATTGCGGCAAGATGATGCTGAAAAACACTATCACCCCAAAGGATACATGTTTTAATGTTATCTTTCCATTTCTAAAATTCTGCCAACCCAGAATCACTAAAAACAACACGCATACAATTTCATTGGGGCGCGAAATGATAATCAATCCTGAAATCATACCTAAAACCATAGCATATTTTAGCTGCTGATGTTCCGACCATTTGATAGCATACCACACAAACATCGCCACCAACATCAAAAGAATATTATGCGGCATCAAACCCGCCTGAGCCGTCAGATGAAAATAATTTGTTCCCAAAACCACCAAGGCAAGGACGCATCCAGAAATCATGTCATTAAAATAATGCAACAATATCTTTCGCAGAAACACCAAACCAATGCAGGCATAAACCACCATCCCAACATTCAAACTAATCTGATAAGGTGCAGAAAACCCATCAGGCGCATAACCCCAAACAGTAGCAATGCCGTGTCCGATAAAAAAGAAAGGCGCGTAGAAATATGCCAAACCCATGGATGTTTTAATCACCCAAGCGCCATTCTCAGCAGGGTGTGCCTGATAGAAAAAATCAGTCGTATGATACTTTTGAATGATAAGGTCAACCCACGAACGGTCTTTAAGTCCCAAATCATGATAAATAAAAGTCGCAGGCAGATACAAATAATACGAAAACACATCCCAACTCAAAGAATTCAACATTGGCTGCATCAGGCATGTGCCGCCTATAACACCCGTCAACAGCAATACCACCGTCAACGAAAACCTATGCTCAACCTTCCCCAACAATTTCATCACCACTTATTCCTTCCCCAAATACTTTTTCTCCCCAGCTAAAATCTCCACCTCCAAATGATTCTCCGCAGGCGGAATCGGACACGAATACTTGGGATTATGATAACAACACAACGGATTAAACGCTTTATTAAAATCTATAATCAGCTCATCGCCAACGGGAATCTTCAACTCCAAAAACCTTCCACCTCCATACGTCTGCTTGCCGTTTGTCAAATCCTTAAACGGCAAAAACAGATCATCCTTATACTGCGCATCATTGATAAGTTTCATATATTGATACACATTCAACTTACACACCTTGCCATTTAACGTAAACGTAGCCACCCCATACTTCCTATATGTACCCGTATTCCCCTTCGAGCGCGGCATTTCAAAAGGCAGTTCGTTTGGGGTCAACACCAACTTCGCAACCACCCTATATTTCATCTTTATCTTAAAGAAAGCTATCTTCTTAAACGCTTTCAAACCTGCCTTTGTCAACGGAGTTTCCGCGCTGTCAGTAAACTCTTTGTTCATATCGGCTCTATAATTCTCATTGTCATTAATAATTTCCTTCTTGCTACTTTGGGCAAATGCACTATAATCCATCGCATTAAAAATCAAAGCAGTTAAAACCAACAGTACAAAATATAAATATCGCATAATCTATTTTTTTTCAAAAATACAGAATATTCTCATACCAAACATAATTTTCTATTAAATAATTATTCAAGAAGTCGTATCTTTGTAAAATCATGAACATTCAAAATTGATGCAAACATCTTCCAACTCAAAAAATAGCAAGCCACTTTTTTCATCCGTCTATCCCTTCCTCAAACGTTTTGGGCTCGATGGCTTCATTTTGGCATTGGTAAGCATGATTCTTCTCGCATTTATCTTTCCTCATATTGGCTCCAAAGCTTCCCCCGTGCCGCTTTCCGACATTGCCAACTTTGGCGTATCGCTCATTTTCTTCTTCTACGGATTGCGCCTCAGTCCCCAAAAACTTTTGGCAGGCATCGCCAATTGGCGCTTGCATTTGGTAGTTCACAGTGCCACTTTTCTTGTCTTCCCGCTGTTGGTCGTCTTGGCGCGCTTGCTCATAGGACCCGCTGTCCCTGAGCTAATATGGCTTGGGATTTTCTTTCTCGCATGTCTCCCTTCCACTGTTTCCTCCTCCGTCGTGATGGTCTCTATTGCTAAAGGAAACATACCCGCTGCCATCTTCAACGCAAGCATCTCCACACTCATCGGTGTGTTCATCACCCCGCTTTGGATGGGCATTTTCATGAACTCCTCCACGCAATCCCTCGACCTCACACCTGTCGTCCTCAAACTAACCCTCCAAGTGCTGCTACCCGTCATCCTCGGCATCCTACTACATTCCAAGTGGGGCGCCTTCGCCGAACGCCATCGCAAACAACTCCGCTATTTCGATCAATCCATCATTCTGCTCATCGTCTTCACCGCCTTCTGCGAATCCTTTGCTCAACGCATGTTTCAGGGCTATTCTCTGCTCTTTCTCCTCCTGTTGGGCTTCGCCATGCTCGTGCTATTCTATGTCGTTTATGCCATGGTGTATTTTACCTCCAAACTCCTCAAATTTAACCGCGAAGACAAAATCACCGCCATGTTTTGCGGCTCCAAAAAATCTCTCGTCCACGGCACCGTCATGTCAAAAGTCCTCTTCGCCAAAAGCCCCTATATCGGCATCATCCTACTGCCCATCATGATGTACCACGCCTTACAACTCATCATGGTTAGCATCATCGCGCAACGGATGGCGAGGGGGAAAGTGGGCAGTACTTGATGTGCCTAGAGTACTTGAAGTACTTAAAGTATCTAGGGTGCTTAGTGAATAGTGAAGGTTTTTTTGGAAATATTTTTTATGGCAAAACTCGGTAAACCCAGTGGTAGTGCGTTACCCGCTAAAAAGAGGAAGTTGCCCGCTAAAAAGAGGAAGTTGCCCACTAAAAAAAGGAAGTTGCCCGCTAAAGAGAGGAAGTTGCCCGCTACATAAACCTATTTGCCTGCTATATAAAGCTAATTGCCCGCTATAGAGAGGAGGTTGCCCGCTACAAATGGTTAATTGCCCGCTACAAATGGTTAATTGCCCGCTATCAATTGCTAGTTGCCCGCTATCAATTGCTAGTTGCCCGCTATCAATTGCTAGTTGCCCGCTATAGAGAGGGAGTTGCCCGATGATGGAATTTAATGGGTGTGAGTTTTTACCATATATCAGATATAATGCAAAAGTCCGAAGGACTTAAATTATTATAGAAAATTATTCAGGTCATCCCATGTTAAATCCCGAAGGGATGATATTATCATGTCACCCCCTTCGGGGTTTTGGTGTTCTCTGTATTTTGTATTCTATATTTTGCAATTTCCCGCTCTAGAGAAGTCGTTAATGTCTATAAAAACCTACGCGTACAGTATCTTCTGTGATTTACAAAAAGTCAATAGCAATTGGTATTGGGGATAAAATGGTATGGTTTATTTAAAGTCCAGAGGATAGACACGGGGCACACGCGCAAGGGATTGCAGTGGATAGCCCACAGCGCCGCTTATTCGCGGCGCGAGGACTAGGAACGAAAAGCCCGACCCCCGATTTTCTCGGGGGATGCGCCCAAAAGATACAAGACCCAAATTTCAAGATCCAAATACCAAGGTTAAGCCCCCTACGAACCCCGACACTGCGTAGAGGGACGAGAGTTCTTAGTGGTTCATGTTGTTCTTTTATTCTTTGTGATTAAAAAATCTTGGATAAAAGTAAACTTATACTAGATTTTAGTTTTAGAAAGTAAAAAAACATTACCTTTGCTCTCTAAAATTCAAAAGTCATGGAACTAAATTCTTTAACCGCCGTTTCGCCTATTGACGGTCGCTATCATAAGGCAAGCGAAATATTGTCTGATTATTTTTCGGAGTATGCCCTGATTAAAAAGCGTGTGTATGTGGAAGCAGAGTATTTTATCGAATTGCGGTCGGTTGTGCCCGCTTTGAAGGGTTTGATGCAGGAGGATGTGTTGAAAATTCGCAACATTTATGTGAATTTTGGGATGGAGGATGCGCTGAAGGTGAAAGAGTTTGAGGCGGTTACGAATCATGATGTGAAAGCTGTGGAGTATTTTTTGCGAGAGGAGTTTGATGCGTTGCAGTTAGGAGGGTATAAAGAGTATATTCATTTCGGGCTGACCTCGCAGGATATCAACAACACCGCTATGCCACTGTTGATTAAAGAGGCGCAGATGAACGTGCTGCTGCCAATGTTGAATATGCTTACGGATAGTTTGAACTTGATGGCGCAGGAGTGGAAACATATCCCAATGTTGGCACGCACACACGGGCAACCTGCTTCGCCCACCTTGTTGGGCAAGGAGATACGTGTGTTTGTGGAACGCTTGCAGAGCCAGATGCGTTATTTTGATGTGATAGCTTTTGAAGGGAAGTTTGGGGGAGCAACGGGCAATTTTAATGCACATTTTGTTGCATTTCCAAATACGGATTGGCATAGTTTCGGCAATGTTTTTCTAGAACGCTTGGGTTTGAAACGGCAACAGTGTACGACCCAAATTGAGCATTATGACAATTTGGCAGCCTATTTTGATACGTTGAAACGGATGAATACTATCTTTATAGATTTGTGTCGCGATGTGTGGACTTATGTTTCGATGGATTATTTTAAACAAAAGATTAAGAAGGATGAAGTGGGTTCGTCGGCGATGCCACATAAAGTGAATCCAATAGATTTTGAGAATGCGGAAGGTAACTTCGGTATAGCGAACGCGGTACTGGAACATTTGTCGGCAAAGCTCCCAATTTCGCGCTTGCAAAGGGATTTGACGGATTCGACAGTGACCCGAAACATAGGTGTGCCCATAGCACATATTCTTATCGCCCTGAAATCGCTGAAGCGAGGTTTGGATAAACTTATCATCAATGAAAACAAAATTGCTGCTGATTTGGAACAAAATTGGGCAGTAGTTGCGGAAGCGATACAAACTATTTTGCGTCGGGAGAATTACCCTGACCCATACAATGCCTTGAAAGCTTTGACGCGTACGCATCAAAGTATTACCAAGGAAAGCTTGAAGGAATTTATTGAGAGTTTGGATGTAACAGAAGAAATTAAAAAGGAGTTGAGGGGGATTAGTCCTGGGAGTTATGTGGGGCGTTGATATTTTTTATCACTACGAATTACGAATTTTCGAATTACAAATGCAGGGAGTTTTAGTTGGCAAGTCTTAACTTGCTGATCTAAGGATAAAGTTCTAGGAGAATCATAAGCAAGATAACTCTATGGTTATTTCTTATAAAAAAAGCTTACTCGTAGGAGCAAGCTTTTTCTTTTAATACCATATTTTTATAGTACTTTATGCCAATGTAGCAACCATCACAGCTTTTATGGTGTGAAGGCGATTTTCTGCTTCATCAAAAACTATAGAAGCTTTTGATTCGAATACATCCTCGGTGACTTCCATGCCGTCTAAACCATATTTTTGAAAGATTTCTTCGCCAACAGTGGTTTCACGATTGTGGAAAGCAGGTAAACAGTGCAAAAACTTAGTATTTGGATTGCCCGTGGCTTTCATCAATTGAGTATTCACTTGATAAGGTTTCAACAGGTTGATGCGCTCAATCCAAACTGCATCAGGCTCGCCCATAGATACCCACACATCTGTATAGATAAAGTCAACACCTTTTACGGCAAGGTTCACATCATCGGTAATGGTAATTTTCGCACCTGTTTCTAAAGCGATTTTTTGACATTCTGCAACCAAAGCTGCATCAGGTTGACATGATTTGGGAGCGCCTGCTCTGAAGTCCATGCCCATTTTGGCAGCACCTACCATAAGCGAGTTGCCCACGTTGTTTTTGGCATCGCCTACAAAAGCAAATGACATTTGATGCAATGGTTTATCACTGTGTTCCATCATGGTTAAGAAGTCAGCAAGTATCTGAGTAGGATGAAACTCATTTGTCAACCCGTTCCAAACAGGAACACCTGCATATTTTCCAAGTTCTTCGACGATGTGTTGTCCATAGCCCCGATATTCAATTCCATCATACATACGACCCAAAACACGAGCCGTGTCTTTCATAGATTCTTTTTTGCCCATTTGTGAACCTGATGGTCCAAGATAGGTGACATGGGCTCCTTGATCGAGAGCAGCCACTTCGAAAGCGCAACGGGTGCGTGTGGAATCCTTTTCGAACAACAACACGATGTTTTTGCCTTTTAATAGTTGTTGTTCAATTCCTGAATACTTTGCCCGTTTCAGGTCAGCCGAAAGAGTCAATAAAAATTTCATCTCTTCGGGTGTAAAATCTAATTCTTTTAAGAAATTTCTGTTTTTTAGGTTAAACGCCATAAATCCTCCAATTTTTTATTTGTTATTATTTGTTTTAAAGTGAATTGTGCGAAAGGATCGCATAATCTGTGGTATTTATTTTTGATTATTGCGGTGGCAAATTTATAAAAATCTTTTGGAAATGTTCCAAAATATTTTATTGTTTATGAATATTTCTAAATTAAGTACTCAAGATAAATCGTAATGGCTGTTCCGATTTATGCTTGTTTACGTTTGTAATAATAGAAAACAATTATTTCAATTACAGCGAGTAGCACAGTGAGATAAACCCCGAAATGCACTTGAAAAAGATGCCAAATTAAAAATGCTATTGCGAGAATTATTGCAGAAAAAGAAGCCAGCAGTGGTGTTTTTTCTACATATTTTTCATGAATCTTCAGATGCTTGTTGAACAATAATAAAGTGATGATGGTTGCAAAAGATAAAAAACATAGCCATCCTTTAAAAAAGCTAAGTCCTATAGCCATTGCACTGCTATAAAATCCGACAGTTACATCTGCCCAAGGCATACATGCAGCAACCAAACCAAAGAAGGCAATTGCCGAAAGCACGTAATTGCTCATTGGCAAAGCTTTGTAATACCTAGTTTCTTCGGTTTGCCAACCTTTTACTTTATTTCCGATGTCGTTTAGTTCGGGGATTTCCATTTTGTTCGCAAGACTTTAATTCATGTAAAATACCAATTACTTGATAATCTTAGTTCCGCAATTTGGATTTGAGAGTTGCGAAGCTTCAGTTATTATTGTCTCCCCTGCCCCATTTTCGGTAAAGTTAATGGCAGCTCTAATTTTGGGTGCCATACTTCCTTCTGTGAAATGCCCTTCAGCAAGATATTGTTTAGCTTCTGCCACGGTAATAACATCCAATTGCTTTTCATTTGGCTTATTAAAATTGATACAAACTTTTGGCACATCCGTTAGAATATAAAACTCGTCAGCATGAATCTGAATAGCTAATAATGAAGATGCTAAATCTTTATCAATGACAGCATCTATCCCTTCTAAAAAGTTTGGGCGTTTGTAATACACAGGAATTCCACCGCCACCCACGGAAATCACAATTTGTCCATTTCGGGCAATACTTTCAATGGTTTTTCTGTTGGCAATAATCAAAGGAACAGGCGATGCTACAACTTTTCTCCATCCTCTGCCACGAGGGTCCTCAGCAAAAACAGACTTAGTTTCCTTACTGATTTTGTCTGCTTCCTCTTTTGTATAAAAAGGTCCCACAGGCTTAGTCGGATTTTTAAAAGCGGGATCATCTTTATCCACTAATACTTGCGTAACAATTGTTATTACATCTTTTACCAAGTTCTGTTCTTCAAGAATATTGCGAAATTGTTGTTCGATTATGTAACCAATAAAACCTTGAGAATAAGAACCACAAATATCTAAAGGCATTTCGGGCAAACCATATAATTTTGCGCCTGCATTATTCTGAAGAAGAATGTTTCCTACTTGGGGTCCGTTGCCATGCGTAATGACAATATCATATTTATTTTTTACTAAACCAACAAGATTTAAGCAGGTTTCACGGGCATTAAGTTCCTGTTCGGAAATTGTCCCTTTTTGATCACCTCTGAGTAAAGCATTTCCACCGAATGCCACGACTGCTAATTTTTTCATAGAATATATTTATTTTTTTGGCACAAAACTATAAATAATTCTGATACGCACAATAATCAAAAGTAAATTTTATATAAAAAAGAAAAATGAAAGCGCAATAAAAGGAAATATAAAATGGTACAAATCTTAATGAAATCCTCCACTGACAAAGAGATCACGCTGATTTACACAAAAAATCGGAATTTTAGACGGATTAAAAATCATATTGAAGTCATAGGTACTAAACGGTTTAAAAAGTTTCTTGGGTGCAATCATAATAATTAGCAAATCGGCACCGATTTCATCCGCATGATTCAGGGCTTCTTTTGTAAAGTTTTTATAGGGTCCTTGGGCAATTTCCGTTTGAAACTTCACACCATTATTACTAAAGAAACGCTCTACCGATTCAATTACTTTACGTTGCTTATGTGCATCATCTTTGGTATCCAATGAATCCGGACGCATAGAAAAGATATTTACTGTCCCATTGCTTCTTTTTGCAATTCTCAATGCCCATCCGGCTTTTTGTCTATTATTGACAGCATCCGTTAACGGAAAAAGAATTTTATTGTACGGTTTAAAAGTAACCCCATCTTGAATAACAAAAATAGGTACAGGCGAAGTAGAAACCACTTTCATGATTTGAGCTGAATATCTTTTTGGTTCCGAAATACCAATCATCGTAAAAGTTACCTCCTCTTCTAATGAAATTTTACGGATTCTTTTTACAGGCGCATTTTGAACCATATATGTTGAATTCACGCCATATTTTGTTTGAAAATCAAAAGCCATTTGGCTCATCTTTTGTTCAAGACCTGCCTTGCTTAGACGGTTTTCAACCATATATTTACGTGTGCCTAGATCAAGAATATTTAAAAACTTTAGGGCAAACGGATATAATCCAGAGTAACTGGAAAGGTATTCCAAAGCACATTCCGATTCTTTTGAAAAATCGTAGGGGAATAAAATTGTCGGTGTTATTTGCTGTTCCATGTCATTAAATTTTGCTAAAAGTACATAAAAAAATCAATACTACACAAAAAAATCTCAAATAATTAAAAAATAATTTTTATTGCCTAATATATCATCCTAATTAATCCTATATCTAAATTATATATAACGTAGAAAAAGGTGTAATGCTTGGGGTTTTATGAAAATATTTTTTTTCTTTTTCTTCAACTGTCATAAAAAGACTTGATAGCTATTACATTAAAAATATTTCTCGTACTCTACCAAAGTATTAATATTCACAAGAATTTTCTCATCCGTCACATAAACAAACTTTGATGGATATTTCTTCAAAACATCTCGCAATGTACAATCATGCTTTTCAATCTTTAAAATTTCTTCAGCTATACTCCCACACAGCAATATTGGATGCCCTTTACTATTCAAATAACAAGGGACAACAACATGGTCTGCTTTGAATTCATTTTTTATCATAAATACCAATTTTTCATTTACCAAAGGATTATCGCAACTTTGTATAAAACAAGCCTTACATCCTTCAACCTCTTTAAGACCTACTTTTAATGAAAAGAACCTTTCGTATTCAGGATGTTCATTCAATACTATAGTCAAATATTCTAAACCGCTTTTAGAAAATAAATCAGATATCGCTTCTATGTTCTCGCAATTCGCAACAATTACAATTTTTTCAATGCCAGCATTTTTATAAACCTCAACAATTTTTTGAATAAATCGTTTCTTTTCATCAAACATCAACAAACTCTTGTGTGTGCCCATACGAGAGGAATATCCTGCAGCTTGTATAACAACTCCCAATGTTATATTTTCCATGGTACCTTAAATTTATATCTTACTACATAAGATGCGTTATTAATAACTCAAAATAAGCAAGAAACGTCTGTAAATAAACTCCATTTTTCCGCTATTAAATTCCCCCAAAAACTATCATCAAAAAATTGCAAAAAAAAACCCTTGCTCTTCGATTAAGGGTTTCTTACCTTAATATAACCTAATTATTTCAGTGTA
>CAIOJS010000271.1 GCA_903858655.1 uncultured bacterium
AAAATGGAGTGCAAAAGTACTAATAATTTTTTATCTTTTACATTTTTATAAAAAAAAAGTTTTTTTTATACCTATTTAAACCCTAATTGTGACGTATATTCTCCATTGATTAGCTTTGTAACGGAATATGACGACAATTTATATGAGTATTTTTTTGTGTAGCGGCAGGAAAAAATTCCGATGCCATTTGTTACATTGGTATAGGAGGGACGTTCCTGAATGATAGAACCGGAGGCAGAATTCAAATCAATATAAATGCTCAAATCATCGCCACCGGCAGAAATCATGAAGTCAACATTGCCAATAATTCTATCAACAGCCGTGTTTACTGGAATCTTTGCTTGAATATTTCTATAAAAACTTTCGCCATTATACGTCGCTACAAGCTCTTCGTTGCCTGTAGATGTTGATGCTTTTACTGAGTTCAAACTCCAATCAATATATTTATCTCCAGTAGTATCAAGAGTTGCTTTATCCACTTCTCTATAATGAAAACGAAATAGAGGCTCGAAAACTTTTGAATTTTTGCTTGATATCCATTTTACTTCGCCGGAAGTATTATAGGTTCCATTTGAGGAAACAAATCCTATTTGCGGATTAATTGGATTGTAGGTAGGTTCTTTAATTGTAAAATCATACACCAAGTTGGTGGTGGCGCCAGTTACCTTTCCGGTAGTTGAATTCGATATGCTGATTTGATACGTGTTTTTAGAATTAAGTAATGGCATAGGTTTAAACATATATATTTCCTGATTGTGCGAATAAAAGATGCCACTATCTTTATTGGAAACATAAGTTTTTTGAAGCGTAAAAGTCCGTAAAACATTACCATTATAAATTTCATCCACCTTAACCGTAATGGCATCACCCCAAGAACTTAATGACGGGTCTTGCGCCATGACGTAGGCACTGCTTTCGCCAAGAAAGGCTTTGGTAACCTTGACATATTGAGTGGAGTCAGCTTGGTTAAGCAAACCATACACCACGGTGATATCTTTTGCCGGAGCATTGATGTCAAATTTGGTGGTACAGCCAACAGCAGCCAAAAGCGCTATTAAAATGGTAGAATAAAGAAAGGATTTCATGATATTATTTTAGATGCCACAAAAGTATGAAATATATTTTACATCCATACAAAAATTCATTCAAATAAAATTTCTTCAAAAAAAAACTATAAATGTCGTGATTTATTGTTTGATTTGATACCTTTGCGCAAAAAATTATAATGTCATGATTTCTGAACCTGGAAAAATATCGAAAATTACTACACATGTGTTGCATGAAATGAAACACCTTGGTAGAAAAATTGCCATGCTAACGGCTTATGATTACTCCTTTGCAAAGATTTTGGATGCTGCCGAAATTGATGTGATTTTGGTAGGCGATTCTGCTTCCAACGTGATGGCGGGACATACTTCTACCTTGCCCATTACACTCAATCAGATGATTTATCATGCCACTTCGGTGATGCGAGGCGTTACTCGTGCTTTAGTGGTGGTGGATATGCCTTTTGGCACGTATCAAGGCAATTCGAAGAACGCTTTGTTTTCTGCCATTCGTATTATGAAAGAATCCGGTGCGGATGCCATTAAAATGGAAGGTGGACGGGAGATAATCGAGTCGGTGGATCGCATTTTATCCGCTGGAATTCCTGTAATGGGACATTTGGGGCTCACGCCGCAATCTATTCATAAGTTTGGAACGTATGTGGTGAGAGCTACCGAGGAAAAAGAAGCCCTGAAATTGGTTGAAGATGCGCGTCTGTTAGATGAAGCGGGCTGTTTCGGTATCGTGTTGGAAAAAATTCCTGCTAAGTTAGCCACAGAAGTCACCAAGGAAGTGAAAGCAATCACTATTGGCATCGGTGCCGGTGGTGGAACGGACGGGCAGGTGTTGGTGTTGCACGATATGTTGGGGATTAATACCGACTTTTCGCCTCGCTTTTTGCGTCGTTATCACAATCTTCATGAAGAAGTGAGTAAAGCCGTGATTTCATACATACATGATGTGAAGGCAAACGATTTCCCGAACGAAAAAGAGCAATACTAAGGATGGGTTTCGATATTCCAAAGCAAATATTGTTTGAAGACAATCATCTTATTGTCATAAATAAATTTCCCGGACAATTGGTTCAACCCGACACTACGGGCGACGACTCTTTGGAAGAACAGGTGAAACTATACATTAAATATAGGTATAACAAACCCGGCGATGCGTTTCTCGGCGTGGCTCATCGTATTGACCGACCTGTGAGCGGCGCCGTGGTATTTGCCAAAACTAGCAAGGCATTGGTGCGTCTCAATGAAATGTTGAAACAACATCAACTCAAGAAAACCTATTGGGCTATCGTGAAAAACCAACCTCCTCAAACGGAAGCTTTGTTGTCGCAGTATATTTTGCGCAACTCCAAACAAAACAAAAGTCAAGTGTATAACATGCCTGTTAAGGATGCTTTGTTGGCAGAGCTTACCTATAAGCTCATTGGCAGCAGCGAGCGCTATTATTTGTTGGAGATAGATTTGATGACGGGACGCCACCACCAAATTCGCGCCCAATTGGCTTCCATCAACTGCCCCATTCAGGGCGATATCAAATACGGCTCGCAACGCAGCAACCCTGACGGCTCCATCTGTTTGCATGCCCGCAAGCTAGAGTTTACCCACCCTGTAAGCCAACAAGTCATGCTGATGGAAGCTCCTGTGCCAGAGAATAATCTGTGGAAGTTGTTTGCGAGTAACTAAAGTGCCTAAAGCCCGCCTGAACGATGCGGTCGGGGCATTGAAAATAAATTAATAAAAAAACCGATTTAAATCAGCAAAATATTTATCTTTGTAGTTAAATAGAAAATATATGCAAATCAATTATAAATTTACATCTGATGAAGAACCCACTGACGAACAATTGCAATTGTTGATGCATGAGGTTTCCATCGAAGCAAAACGAAAAGCCGATGAGGCAAATAAGCGTTTCAATGCAGAGCTTCAAGAACTAGTTGAGAAGGCGAAAAGAAGGAAATTAAAGTTGGAAGGTGATAGTAAATGAATAACGAAAAGCCCAAACTTATAATTATTGCCGGACCCAATGGTTCAGGCAAAACTTCTGTAACTAGTAAAATTCTAGAGCATCATTGGATTGAAAACTGCTTATATATTAATCCCGATAATATTGCTAGAGATGATTTTGGAGATTGGAATTCGCCTGTAGCTGTCTTAAAAGCAGCAAATAGAGCTGCTGAAATGCGTGAAGAATGTCTTTTAAAAAAGGAAGGAATAGTGTTTGAAACTGTATTATCTGCTTCTGACAAAATTGATTTTATTTTAAGAGCGAAAGATGTAGGTTATTTTATAAGACTTTTTTTTGTTAGTACGGATCACCCTTCAATTAATGCTTCTCGTATCGCAAGGCGCGTAATGGAAGGAGGACATGACGTTCCTATACAAAAAATAATAAGTCGCTTTTCCAAATCTATTGATAATTGTTGTTTAGTATCAAGCAATGTTGATAGATTGTACGTTTATGACAATTCTCTTGAATACCAAGACCCCAAACTTTTGTTTAGGGCTAATGAAGGTAAACTCAGTAAAATCTACAGTGAGGTAAATAATTGGGCACAAAGTATTTTGCAATCTATTATGTGATTGTTTTCAGGAAACACTACTGCAACCATCTTCTCTTACCCCTGCTTGAACGGGAATAATTTGTGGAAGTTGTTTAGGAGTAACTAAAGTGCCTAGAGTATTTAGTTGAAAAGGTTATAATAAAAAGGCTTGCCTCCATTAGAAGACAAGCCTTTTCATTATCACGAATTACTACTTCCTGAATGAGTGACACAGATAGGAAGCTTCAATGTATGACTATCAACTGCCCCTTGCCAATGTTTTTTTTCTCGCAGCATATTTTGAAGGCAGAAGCAAAAGAAAAAGTGATTCTGTTTTTTCAATTGCTGCCAATAGTACTATTACGGTTGCTAATGTTGTTAGTGAAAAGTCGTTAGTTAGGAATGGTATTACCGTGTTACGGTTAAAGGTGGGAGCTGAATTGGTTTCGAAGTTTCCATTGGTGAGTGCTATTACAGTTGACCCCGGTAATTCGGCGATGATACCGAAGGGTTGGACAGTTCTTGAGGTTACTAATTTGAGCGCAACTGCCGCTGGTAGTTTTTCGGTTAGATTGAAGTAATTATCGGGAGCTCTATAAATTAGCTTCGCTGAGCTCGCCTTCGGCTCGGTTGTCTTTTTCTTCGTTGGACTTCAATTTTTAAAATGCTCACCCCGACTTTTAGTCGGGACTCCGCTTTTAAAAATCTTGTC
>CAIOJS010000272.1 GCA_903858655.1 uncultured bacterium
CATAAAAAAAGTTTATGATAGTATAAAAGAAGTTTATGACACCATAAATAAAAGTTATGATACCATAAAAAAAGTTATGCTGTCGAAAAAAAATTTATGGTACCTTAAAAAAGAATTATGATACCATCCAACAAATTTATGATACCATCCTTCAAATTGATGGTGCTATAAATTTATTTTATGCTGACATAAAATAATTCTAAGGTGTCTTTAGGTTTTTCAGTACATATTGAAAAAAAAGCGCTATTTTTTACGAATAGCGCTTTTTAGTTTTAAAAGGTTAAATATGCATTATTGAAGAACTCTTGTAGTAAGTTTAGCATACATCAAAAATGATGTTTTATGCTAGCGAAGCTTTCGTGCATTGCGAAAGCTTCGCTTAGGGTGAACCTCAAAAAAATGAGGTTGCCAACTCAAGGAGCAAACTCCGAAAACCATCCCGTCCAATCGCCATAACGACCTTTGGTCATTACTTTGCGACCGCGAAACCAGTATTCTTTTTTCGAAATCAGTCCAACTGCTTGTGTGCTGGCACAAGTAACCGGTGGTAAGTCGGTGAATGTTTCACCGCCATCCTCACTGATTTGAAATTGGTGTTGACCGCTACCTGCAATTTGGACGATTAACACCCCAGGTTCTGTTGACCTGAAAGCACCTGTTTTTCTGGGAGATTTGCCTTTAACGACAAAATAGTCGAATCCGGCACTTAAACAAATTTCCACTGCAGTGAGTGGATTATTGTTCATAGCAGTTTGCACCATACCCATAATGCTTTGAGCACCTAATTTAGAAGCTCTGATAGCATTGGTCACCAACTTGGCGCTTCCTTTTTCTTTTGATGCGCTTTTGATAATTGCGTCATTCAATTTGCCTGTCAGCGCGGTGAAAGCAACCAGTGTAGTCACATTGGTGGGCCAAGGCACTACAAAATGGGGGTTATCTGTCAGCTCTTCAATTTTGAAGTTGCTATCCTTATAGATTTCAAGAGGCGACAAGCCATCCCAATGCAGAACAGCTATAACTTCTTTGTTTTCTACAGGCATCGAAGCTTCTTGAGGTATGGGAGCCCCTTGTATCTGCGATTTTTTTACTGTCATAAGATAAAAAATGTTTGGTTAATAATTCCGTGAACTGTGTTATGTTTTTTTTCGAATGTTAGCGGGACACGGATGCCCCGCGATGCTGTGCTTTTGTTTTCTCCATATATATTGGTATTAAGTGAATAATTCATTTTTGATGTTTATTTTTTATTTTGGCTTATCAAAACACAGGAAGCCAATCCCTGTTAAAGTGTATTTATAATCACAGATAAATTTCCGCAAACGACTATCAAATTTCCGCAAATTGAAAAAAATCTTTAGCATGTTTTTTTATTGGTTTTGAAAATGCAAAATAACATCACCGCTGTGACAACTTGTGACAATCGTAAAAAACCATGAAAATAAATTTTATAATGGGCATGGAAAGCCCGCCACCATTGACATAGCGGCTGTAAAAATTTTTATTTTTAATCGAAAAAGGCTCGAATCAGCCAAAAAAAACATCAAAAAATGGCACTTTTTTCACCACCCACCATACCAAATAGGAAAAAGCACCCAAAAAACTTACAATTTCTTTGATGATTTTGATGCTGATATTTTCTTCAAGGAAAGTTTTAATTGTTGTTTTATGTACGCCTTAAAATCCCTCGGCGAAACGATCTCTATATCGTCCATCAATCCCAACACAAATCGCCCAATACCCAAATAGGAACACACCCGCGTTTCCAACAAATAATGCTCCGTATCTATTGTTTTCAAATCTTTAGCGGCTAGCGGATATTCCTCCACCAATAAATTCGCCGCACGCAGGTTCAATTTCAATCGTATGCATGTAACTTCAGCACTATGCATCCTAAAAATATCCAAAAACCCCGTTTTGTGTTCCGACTCAAACTGCCAATCATCCCCTAGGATTTCAACCCTACCGATACGCGCCACTTTAAACAATTTGATACTCTCGCTTTCGGGTTCATAACACCATATCTGTATATAATTCGTCGTAAATCCAAACACCTCCACTTTCCGATTCCTCACCGTGCTCCCATGTGCCGAGGCATAATCGTGCAAAATCACCTGTTTCCGCTGCGAAATTGCATCCACCAATCTCTTCACATTGCCCGCATCTTTCGGATGCACGATGGTGTCTGCCAAAATTTTGTAATTATAAACCGTGCAGAGTTTCTTTTTCAGATTTTGTTTCAGCAAATTGTTCTCGTCTATGCTCTCAATGGCAGACTTCAAAATAAAAGCCTCCTCCTCGCTGAAATGCACCAAATCGCTGATGTCTTTAAAATATTTGGATGAAGTGTCGAGGCGAATCACGTCGTCGTCTTTTTTAATCACGAAGCCCGCCATCCGAAACGTATCAATATACCGATACACCGTCCGTGGAGAAATCCCCATACGTCGGGCAATATCCTCCACCTTCAAATTACTGTTGGCGGTAAGCATTTTCATTAAACGCAGTATGCGTTCCATCTTGGGTTGATCCATACTATGATACCTTTTATTTATATGTTTGGAGCAAAAACCCGCTATAAAAATACTTAATTTCTATTACTTTTTGTTAGAGATGTAAGAGGGGTTCTAGAAATTAGATTTTTCGAGGCGGACAAGGTTTTTAAAAGCGTAGTTTACTAAAGTAAATGAGCTTTTTAAAAATTGAAGTCCAACGACGAAAAAGCAATTTATAGAACTCCCGTTAAATATAATGTTCACCCTTTTCCATCTTAACATCATTGACAAACAAACGTATCTGCTGTTCGTCTTGTTTGCGACAAATCAACAACACATTGCCCGATTCTACGACGATATAGTCGTCTAAGCCTTGCAATACCACTACCTTGTCTTTGGGCATATTGACGATGCAGTTATGACTGTCGTACATGATAACGTGTTTGCCCACTATGGCGTTTCCTTCTGCGGTCTTCTCTCTGTTTTCATAGAGGGAGCCCCAGGTGCCCAAATCGGACCAGCCGAAATCGGAACGCAACACATAGACGTTGTCGGCTTTTTCCATCACGCCATAGTCAATGGAGGTGCTTTTGCAGGTGGCATAGGTTTGTTTTATGAATTCGACTTCGTCGGCAGTGTTATAAACCCCTTCGCCTTTTTCAAAAGATTCTTTCAATTCGGGCATATACATTGCGAATGCCTTCATGATACTTTTGATGGACCAGATAAAAATCCCCGAGTTCCACAAGAAGTCGCCACTTTCGAGAAATTGTTTCGCCATTTCCAAGGCAGGTTTCTCGGTGAAAGTCTTCACTTTTTTAATCCTGAAATCCTGAGGATAGGCTTCGGTGTCTTTGAACTGAATGTAGCCATATCCCGTGTCGGGACGGCTGGGAGTGATGCCAAGGGTGAGGAGCCAATCGTTTTGTTCTACGGCGGTGAGCGAGGACGAAATTACATCAGCAAACAAATCTTCTTTCAAAATAATATGGTCGGAAGGCGCCACGACGATGTTGGCATTTGGATTTATTTTTTTGATTTTATAGCAGGCATAAGCAATACAGGGGGCAGTGTTTCTGCGCGACGGTTCGTTCACAATTTGGTTATCGTTCAAAAAAGGCAATTGTTCTTTCACCAAGGAGCAATAAATGTCGTTGGTCACGATATAGATATTCTCGCGCGGAATCACCCGTTCGAAGCGACGGAAGGTTTGTTGTATTAGGGTTTCGCCGCTGCCTAAAATATCCAAAAATTGTTTAGGATGGGAGGTGCGGCTCAGGGGCCAGAATCGCGAACCGATGCCGCCAGCCATAATCACACAAAAGTTGTTGTTCTTCATTGTTTTGTTTTTTCGCAAATAGGATGCAAAATTATTAAAAAAATCATTCTAAACAAAATGATATGTATTTATTTTTATTTTATTCTTTGTCAATGGGCACCACTCTCGCTATCGGACTCACATAATACCAGCGTTTATTGCTTACACAAAAGCATCTGTAACGGGTGCGAATTTTACTTCCTTTGCGGAATACTTTGCCTGTATGAAGTTTGAAAAGCGTTTCCTCGGCAAGTTCTTCGAGCAATACTCCGGGTTCTTTCTCGGTATTGAAGTCATGCAAGGTTCTGCTCAATTCTTTTTCAGATGTGGACGAGGCATAGACATTGCCCACAATGATTTTGGTTAGTTCGAATTCAATCTCCCGTGGAAAAATCTTAGATTCGAGGAGCGTAAACAATAAGGTTTTATAGATGTCTTTCCATTCATTGCCATGAGGTTTCACACGGTTTTTGTATTTTTCCCAGCACAACAAATGGGCATACTCATGCGTAAAGGTGATTAAAAAGGAATATTTATTCAGATTCCGATTGACGCTAATTTTGTGGAAACGTCGTTGCGCCGCAGGGGGACTAAAATCGCCAAGTTTGGTAGCTCGCGCTTGCGAAATACGAATTTGAAGGGGATGGGTCCCTATCCACTGCGAAACAATACCGACAGCCGATTCGGGAATAAAAGGTTTCAGGACATCATTAAATACGCGCATGAACTTGTTCGGGACATAAAGCTTTTCTGCTAAAATGAGAACATTTTTCGTAACGACCTTTTTTGGAGGCACAGGCTGAAAAGACCAAAACCACCGCCAGCAGCATG
>CAIOJS010000273.1 GCA_903858655.1 uncultured bacterium
ATATGAAAAATATAAAAAACATTATAAATAAGCAAAGATATTTATTCAAATTAAATTCTTCACACGTAGAGTCGCGAAGAAATAATTGGAATTTATTAACCGTAAGAGCAAAAGAAATCTTTAAGCAGGTTATGGATGAATTTGAGCAACAACCTTTTTTTGACACTTTATATGTCAATGAAATAAATCCTTCTCAGTTGGGAAATATTGAACAAAGAAATCAAAATGCAATTACTTTAAGATTTGGTCATCATTCTACTGGTATAGGGAAATTTGAATATGCTCCTGACGGCAAAATCAAATCAGGCAATGTCGAAATAGAAACAGGTGGTGCTCTCCATTACAGCCAATCCCCAAACGGACAAATTGTTTGCTTTATCTATGGATGCAAGTCCGAATTGATTAAACCAAAAAATCAATGGTTCGTATTTAAAAGATATAATAATCCATATGACATCACTGATAAAGAAATATTAAAAGCTATCAAAGTATTTTTTTGGTATTCAAGGATTACTTCATTTATAACGTCATTTTCAATTACAGATACTTTTAAGCTAGATTTTTATAAACTTAGGTCTTTCACTACAAAACCAGATTGGAATGCCATTTTTGGAGTGATT
The DNA here is from genome assembly GCA_903858655.1 of uncultured bacterium. Lineage (GTDB taxonomy): Bacteria > Bacteroidota > Bacteroidia > Bacteroidales > CAIWKO01 > CAIWKO01. Next base: position 621 of record CAIOJS010000273.1, read on the forward strand.
GGTGCTATAAGCGCAATTATTTCGATCATCGCGTTTATAATTAGTTGCGTAAAATAGTTTAGTTGATGAATCAGCCGCTAGAGATGATCGTGCGACTCAGCTTTTCGTTAGCGTAAAGGGGAATAGATTATATGCCGAGCCAAGCACGACAACATTTTGATGCAAATGCGAGCGATATTGAAAGACTCTTGGAATTCCATCAAGAAAAAGGTGGAAACCTACCAGGTCGTCGCCGGGGGCTCGATGTGCTTAACAAGTCGGCTATCATACTGATAACGTCCTTTTGGGAAGCATATTGTGAAGATATTGCAGCAGAAGGACTCGAACATATTGTGAAACACGGAACCTCCTCTACCGCATTGCCAAAAGAGATTAAAAAACTTGTGGCAAAAGAGCTGAAGTCCGATCCTAATGATCTGGCCGTTTGGGCTTTGTGTGGCGATGGCTGGAAAGATATTTTGAATAATAGACTGAAGAATCTACAGGAACAAAGGAACAAAAGACTGAACACCCCCAAGACACAGAATGTTGACGAATTGTTCATGCAAGCCTTGGGGTTGTCATCGGTTTCATCATCATGGAGATGGGCAACGAAGATGACAGTAGTTCGAGCTCGCGAGAAATTGGACAAATACGTTACCCTACGGGGTGAAATAGCCCACAGAGGTACAGCCGCAAAAACTGTAACCAAAGTTCAGGTTGAAGACTATTTCGATTTCATAAAGAAGATAGTTTCAAAAACGGGAGGATCCATCAATTCGCATGTAGGGAAAGTTACGAGCATACCACTGTGGGGTATCATAAGACGAAGACGAATATAAAGGCAAAAACGCTAACGTATTCTTTCCACCGGATTGCGGCCTTGTCGTTCCACGTCCGGTGAACTCTGTGTTGTGCAAAACGAGGAACAGATGAAAGAACATCAGGACAATTTCCTGAAATGGTTCAAGGAACCGCTGACCGCGCTCTACGGCAATGAACATGCTGGCTTCGTCATCTTGATGATCAGCATCCCACTGCTAGAAAGGTATCTACGAGAAAAGAGCGGTGTGCATGAAGGCGAATTGAACTCACAGTTCTACGGCGCTTTCCTTGGAGTATTTCCAACTGCACAGAATCACGAAGTTGCAAAGAAATTCTGGCAGGTGTATCGGAATGGCCTTCTGCATCAAGTCACACTATCGCGGCAGGATAGGAAGGGGAGAATAATGCCTAATGCCGGAGTTCATGAAAGTGCCCCCGAACTCGAATACCGAAACGCAGACGATGAGTTCACTGTGTCACCGCGCAAATTCTCTGAGACAGTCTTAAAAGCAATTGAAGCCGATTTCCTGGTCTTTCTTGGCTCAGGCAGCCCCAATCACCCACCTGCCGAGGTGTCTCAGGCAACAGGAATCTCTGGTTACCCAGGTCTCAAGAGATATGAAAGCTCTTGAGAAGTACTATTACTGCACAACCAGGCGTTGTAGCCGGCCTGTCACGCTTGCAAACGGGCTACCGTTCAAAGGGCAGAGGCTGAGGTAAGTTCCAAAGCGTCCGCACGAGCCAGGCAGCAAAAGGAGAAAAAACATCAACCTAAATATCGGGAGAAACCGGTCTACTCGACTCCAATATCAAATATCAAAAAAAATCAAAACCCATTAACAATTGTTGAAAAGG
>CAIOJS010000274.1 GCA_903858655.1 uncultured bacterium
CTCAATTCAAGAGCTGAAAACAATTGGAAGAGGTTATAGAAACACTGCAAATTTTAGAATAGCAATTCTGTTTTTTCTTGGGTACTTGAATATGCTTCCACAAAATTCCCAGTAGAACCCTTTTTTATGCATATCATCATTTGAACTTCTTTTTGTGATTAACTTTAATAAAGTCTGTCATTATTATAACCTAGAATTTAGTAATCAAAATGAATAATAAATAATAGGGCAAAACAACCTAAATAAGATTTGACAAAACGTAGTATAATAATTCAAGACTTCCGTAATAGCCTAGGAAGCCCTTCTTCGTTTTTATTATTTCATCGAATCATACATTATATTATATATGCTAAAGTACTCTGTAGAATTACACATCATTTTCAATGCTTTTTCATGCATAAATAAAAATCTTTACGAATTCTGATATTTTTTTTAAGTTTTTTATTGTTGGTATTAAAAAAAATTGTAGGTTTGATGCGTCAAATTAAACAAGTATTATGGAATCTAAAGGAGTTGATTTTTACGTAGATGCGGCAAAAAGTTCCGCACAATGGCATCAAAAATATATAGCGAACATGAAAAAATGTCGCTTTGATACGATAGCAGTGCATGGTATTTACTCTATGCAAGAGGCTCTCGACTTTAATCAAGGCTCAATTATCGAACCAATTTACATGTCAAGTTCGCAAGCATATCGTGATTCTGACGAGATGGAAGCAGCATTAGGATACAAAATTCCGACATGGTGTTATTCGCGTATAGCAAATCCAAGCATGTATTATTTTGAAGGAGTTATGGCTCTTTTGGAAGGCTATGGAGCTGACATTGAAACATCGTGTTGCGCCACATCATCGGGCATGTCCGCCATTCAAAGTGCTGTAGATCCTTTTCTGTGTGTGGATGAAAAGCATCCGAATCAGAAAATGAACTTTGTTGCCACATGCCAACTATATGGCGGCACTTTTCAACAATTTGGTGTACGCAAAGATCAGGAGAAAAACATTGAATGGCGCAAAGTAGTCAACTCAAATAATATAGATGAATGGGCATCAAAGATAGATGAGAACACCCGTTTCATTTATGGTGAAATGCCCAGCAATCCCTCACAAGCATTTTTTGATCTGAAGAAAGTTGTTGAGCTTGCACATTCTCATGGTATCCCTGTTATCATTGATTCGACAGTGGCAACTCCTGCCCTATTACGTCCTTTGGCTTTGGGAGCCGACATTGTGGTTCAATCAACAACAAAAACCATAACATCGAGTGGGCTTGGCATTAGCGGAGCCGTTATTTCGCGCAAGAATATTGTTTCACGTTATGGTTCTGATGAAATGAAAGCCGACTTTGCAGGCTACATCAAACTACTTCCCAACAGAGATAATGGTCCGAACATCTCCCCCATGAATGCTATGATGACGCTGAACGATATGCGAACTTTGCGTTCGAAAGTGGATATGTTTAGCCGCAGCACGATGAAAGTAGCGAAATTCCTTGCACAACATAAACACGTGGCGCAGGTAGATTATTTGGGATTGGAATCGCATCCGTTACATCAGCTAGCTTCGGAATACCTATGGCTTGCCGACTCGGAACACGATGACCTCTACGGAAAACCCGTGAATCGTTATGGTCACTTGATGTCGTTCCATATCAAAGGTGATGCCCAAGCTACTCGTAATGTTTTCGACGGATTTCAACGCATTTGGCGTGCCACCGACCTCGGAAGAATTAAATCTGTAGCAACCATTCCTGCTATATCAACCCATTCGCAGCAAGGCGAAGCAGGGCGGAAATTAGCAGGAATCCCTTCGAATCTCATCCGCTTATGTGTGGGTGGCGAACATCCCGATGATGTTATTGCCGACCTCGACCAAGCATTATCCGTGCTTGATGGAAAGAAAATCTTTGTAACTTCGCCCGAATATTCTGCAGGAGGAGCTTCTTCGGCTTCCCTTCGAAATAAATAAATACATTATAAATAGTAAAAACATAAAATTATGAAACACAACATTGCATTAATTGGTTTTGGTACCGTAGGTCAAGGTATCAGTGAGATTCTTTTAAGTAAGAAGCAATACTTAAAAGATAAGTACAACTTTAAGTTTGAGATAGTGGCTGTAGCAGATTTCGCTTACGGAAATTGCTATAATCCAAAGGGACTCGACGTTCAGCAGATGCTGGAAGAAGCTCAAGCTACGAAGAAATTCAGCAAAGATCTATACGAAAAAGATACGTTTACGCTGATTAAAAAATCGAATGCCGACATCGTCTGCGAGTTAACTTATACAGATTTAACCACCGGCGGTCCGGCAATTGACCATGTGAAAGCAGCACTCAGCTCTGGAAAACATGTGGTGACGAGCAACAAAGGTCCTGCCGCTCTAAAATATCAAGAGTTTAAGAAATTAGCCAAAAAGAACGGCGTGAAGTTTTTGATTGAAGGCACTGTGGTTGCCGGCACACCGATTATCAACCTGACACGCGGCCCGTTGGCAGGATGCGAAATTACCAAAATTAAAGGCATCCTGAATGGTACTACCAATTATATGCTTACCGAAATGGAAAAAGGTATGGACTATGCTTCTGTTTTGAAGGTGGCTCAAGACCTAGGTTACGCCGAAGCTGACCCTACGGGCGATGTGGAAGGTTTTGATGCTAGAGGCAAGGTATGTATTTTGGCAAATGTGGTGATGGGTGCTCCGTTGAAAATTGCTGACATCGCCTGCAAAGGTATCACCAAAATTACGCCTAAAGACATCGAAAAAGCAACGACTCAAGGCAAACGTTGGAAGCTGATTGGCTGTGTGGAAAAGAAAAATGGCATAGTGACCGGCTCGGTGAACCCCGAAATGGTTGAACTCAGTCATCCTTTGGCAGGAGTTATGGGTGCTAAAAATGCGCTGACATTCACCACAGATATGCTCGGCGATGTAACTATTGTAGGTCCCGGCGCGGGAAAGATTGAGACGGGGTTCTCTATACTTACAGACATGTTGTCAATATAGCTAACAGCTAAAAGATTTTGCCACGAAGACACTAAAACACAAAGAAGCACTAAGCTTTGCTAGCCTTAGCGTCTTGGTGCCTTTGTGGCAAATTTTCTCATAATGTACTTTCAATAATTATTCAAAAAAGCATAGTATTCACCAAGTAAACTTATTATTATGTCGTACACAAACAAATTTCTAAAAATAGACTTGACCACCCAAAAGTTTGAGTTTGGTCAAACTGAAAAGGTATTAATTGACCAATATATCGGCGCCAAAGGTATGGGCTTTGCGCTCTTGAATCGTTTGAACCCATCCCCTGCTCCATTGGATGCAGCAAATCCACTCATATTTATCAACGGTCCTTTCACAGGAACAAAGGTGCAGACTAGCGCTCGCACCACTTTGGTGACACGCTCGCCGCTGACGGGTTGCGCCCAAGATTCGCATTGCGGAGGCAGCTTCGGTCCGCGATTGAAGTTTGCAGGCTACGATTATCTGTATATCACAGGCAAATCGGCAACGCCTGTTTATCTATATATAAATGAAGACAAGGTGCAGTTTTTGGATGCTTCGGATTTGTGGGGCAAGGGCATCTTCCATGTAAATGATGAGTTGATTAAACGTCATCCGGGTGTTGACCCGCGCATCGCTGCCATCGGACCTGCAGGCGAGCATCTCTCAAGCATTTCGTGTATCGGCGTTGACAAACATCGGCAGTTTGGACGTGGTGGTGTTGGTGCCGTGATGGGTTCCAAAAACCTCAAAGCTGTGGTGGTGGATGGCAATATCCCTATAAAATATTTTGATGAAGATAAATTTAAAAAAGTCAACCTAGAGTCCACTAAAGATATATTGAACAACCCCAACGTGAAGTTTCGTCGGCAGAAAGGCACCATGAAATGTATCCGCTCGTGTCAGAATAACGAGATATTGCCCGTGAAGAATTGGCAAAAGGTGCAATATGACGAGTTCGAGCAAATAAGCTCCGAAACCACCCGCGAAACCCTCCATTGGGAAGACACAGGCTGCTTCAATTGCGCCATCAAATGCTCGAAATGGGCACGCTGGGACGGACACGAAATTGAAGGACCCGAATACGAAACGGCTGCTTTCCTAGGGTCATCCTGCGAAATTGCCGACATCAAAGCCATCGCCTTTGGCAACGAAATTTGCAACGACTTAGGTTTAGACACCATCAGCGCTGGCGGCACCGTTGGTTTTGCCATGGAATGTTATGAAAAAGGTTTGTTGGACGATACCCACGGTTTGCAACTCACCTGGGGCAATGCCGAAGCACAACGAACCTTACTGCACCAAATGGCATACCGCACCGACTTGGGACAAGTCTTTGCCGATGGCACCCGCGCCGCCGCCCTCAAAATAGGCAAAGGCAGCATGGATTTCGCCATACAGATATGCGGCATGGAGCTCTCAGGCATCAACCCCAAAGGCTCTCTGACGATGGGCGTAGCGATGGCAGTGGCTGATTTTTCAAGCCACACACGCCTTTGGATAGCCGAAACCGAAATGGGCGACGACTTCAAACTGACCGACATATTGCCTGCCGTGTTCGAAGGCATCGACGCCACCAACGTGCGCAACAGCATGGTGATTTGCGATTTCGTTCCCCTCGGCTTGGGCGTCTTGGCGGAAGTTTTGAATGCCGCCACAGGCAGCCATCATACCGCCGAAAGTTTGCTCCATGTTGGCGCTCGCATCACCCATCTCGCGCGCCTCTACAACACCCGCAACGGCAGAACCCACCTCGACGACAACCTCCCCGCACGTTTCTACAACGAAGAAAGCTTGGCAGGTTTCATGAAAGGACAAAAGCTCCAACAGTCCTACTTCAAGACCTTCATGCACGACTATTATGTCATGCGGAAATGGGACAATGAAGGCGTACCGCAAGAAGAAGTCCTGCGAGAGTTTGAAGTAGTTTAGAGTTTATTCCTTAAACTTGCAAATAATTTGGGCGCATCCCCCCGAGAAAATCGGGGGGTCGGGCTTTCCGTTCCAAGTCCTCGCGCCTGAATAACGGCGCTGTGGGCTTTCCTCTCCAATCCCTTGCGCGCGTGCCCCGTGTCTATCTCTTGGACTTTTAATCAAGGCTTTTTTCTTTTCGCCTATTTGCCAAAGTTGGCGATACCATCTCACACATTGCATTGCCTATATGCCAAAGTTGGCGATACCACCTCACACACTGCTTTGCCTATATGCCAAAGTTGGCAATACCACCTCACACATTGCATTGCCTATATGCCAAAGTTGGCGATACCATCTCACACACTGCTTTGCCTATATGCCAAAGTTGGCAATGCCACCTAGGAGATTACTTTGCCTATATGCCAAAGTTGGCAATACCACCTAGGAGACTACTTTGCCTATATGCCAAAGTTGGCAATACCACCTAGGA
>CAIOJS010000275.1 GCA_903858655.1 uncultured bacterium
AATATTTCTAAAACACATGGTAATTAACACATTCCGCATTGTTTAAAGAATTTTCCTCGTACACTAATGATTTAGAATTAAGAATTATGAATGATAAAAATGACTCGTAAGGATTATTCAACTTATTTACCAATTTACTAATTGCCCAATCAACTTAATTAACCACGAATAATATCACAGATATTCATGACAGCATTTAAATCCAGTTCTGGATAAATCGGCAAACAAATCACCTCCTCAGTCACCTTTTCAGCGATGGGCATTTTGCCTGCTTGTGCACTCTCCAATCCTTTATAAGTTGGGAATTGACTGATTAGTGGATAAAAATAACGTCTGCCATAGATATTGTGTTCTTTCAGGGTTTCATACACCGCATCGCGCGATGTGCCAAATGTGTCTTTGTCAATCAGTATGGGGAAATAGGAATAACAATGTTTCACATCAGGGATATCTTCCAGAAAGCGAATACCAGCTACTCCCGATAATTCTTTTCGATACAATTCGGCAATATGTTTGCGTTTTTCTATAATAGCATCTATGGTTTTCAGTTGCAACAAACCCATAGCGGCTTGCACTTCGTTCATCTTAGCATTGATGCCCGGAGCCACCACAGTGGTTTCGCCCGCAAAGCCAAAGTTTTTCAGATTATCTATGCGTTTTTTCATCGTTTCGTCGTGGCACACTATGGCACCGCCTTCGAAGGTGTTGAAAACCTTGGTGGCATGAAAACTCATCACCGAAAGGTCGCCAAATTGCAAAATAGGAATATCTTTCACGGTGACGCCAAAGGTGTGGGCAGCATCATAAATCACTTTCAAATTATAGGTGTCGGCTATGTGTTTGATGGCTTCCATATTGCAGGGATTGCCATACACATGCACGGGCAATATGGCAGTGGTGTTGGGAGTGATGGCGGCTTCTATCTTAGCCGTATTAAGGGTAAAATAATCGGCTTCGATGTCAACAAACACGGGTTTGATGTTGTTCCACCACAAAGCATGCGTAGTAGCCACAAAACTAAAGGGCGTAGTAATCACCTCGCCTGTGATGTGCAAAGCTTGCAAAGCCGTTATCAAAGCCATAGTGCCATTGCAAAACAAAGAAATGTATTTTACGCCAAGATAATTGCACAATTCAGCTTCCAACTCTTGATGAAAAGGACCATTGTTGGTCAATATTTTGTTTTCCCAAATTTTTTCTAAATATGGAATAAACTCCTCCAAAGGTGGAAGCGCGGGTTGGGTAACAAATATCTTCTTTTCAGGCTGTGTCATATAGTATATAGGTAAAGTGATTATTGTTTATTTTTTAGGGAAGTTCAACTAGTGAAAAATTTATGTATGCAGGCAACAACCTGATCAATATTTTCTTCCGTCATCCCGGGATATATCGGCAAACTCAAACAGGTATCGGCTATTTCTTCTGCTATTGGCAAGTCGCCTTTTTTGTATCCGAGCGTCTGATAAGAATTTTGCAAATGGGGGGGGATGGGATAGTGTATCAAAGTGCCAATGCCTTGTGCTGCCAAATATTTTTGAAGTGCATCGCGCTTTGTGGTGCGAACCACATACAAATGATACACATGAGTGGCACCCGCATGGGTAAAAGGCAATATCAAATCGCCTATGTCTTTCAGTCTTTCGTCATAGCAGGCGGCTATTTGTTGCCGCTCCTGAGTCCAATCCTGTAGATATTTTAATTTAACACGCAAGAAAGCTGCTTGCATTTCGTCCAAACGCATATTGAAACCTATAGCCTCATGATGATATTTTTGTCCGGAGCCATAATTGCGCAGCATCTTTATTTTTTTAGCCAAGGTTGCATCTTGTGTGGTCACTGCACCGCCATCACCTAATGCACCTAAGTTTTTTCCCGGATAAAAACTTGTGCCGTTCACATCTCCCCAGCTTCCGGTGAGTTTGCCCTGATAGGCAGCTCCATGGGCTTGTGCATTATCCTCCACTACAAACAGTCCATTTTTTTTAGCAATATCCATAATGCTTATCATATCACAAGCTTGTCCATACAAATGTACGGGCATTATGGCTTTGGTTTTGGGTGTGATGGCGGCTTCGATGTTAGCAGGATTGATAGTGTAAGTTGCAATGTCGGGCTCAACCAGTACAGGGGTGGCACCCACATAGGAAACGGCTAGCAAACTGGCAATAAAAGTGAAGGAAGGAACTATCACTTCATCGCCTGTGCCTATATCCAAGGCTTTCAAAGCCAAATGCAAAGCATCCAAACCATTGCTAACCCCAATGGCATGATGCACCTGATTGAAGCGGGCATATTCCTGTTCAAAAGCTTCCACGTTTTTGCCCAACACAAACCAATTACTGTCATACACCTGCTTAAAAGTTTCCAGCATTTCGGCACGGAGGGCAGTGTGCATGGGTTCAAAATCTAGGAAGGGGATAGGTTTCATAATTTTTCTAAAGTATTATGTTTCACTACCCATCTATCGCCTTTGTTATCTATAAAAAAGTCGCCTTCCTGTCTCATGCGGCTTCCATCTTCGTTCACCCAGCCCATTTGCTTGGCTGGATTTCCAAAAACCAACGCACGTGCAGGGACATTTTTTGTAATGACCGATCCGGCACCAATCAAGGCATATTCCCCAATGTCCAATCCGCCCAATATGGTGGAGGCTGCGCCCAGCGAGGCATGATGGCGAACAATAGTTTTTTGAAATGCTTCGGGATACACTTTCGACCGATGGTATTTGTCGTTCACAAAAGTTACATTTGGACCAATGTGAACATTATCTTCAATGGTGATGCCATCCCAAAGATATACGCCTGATTTTACGGTGACATTGTTGCCCACCACCACTTCGTTCTCGATAAACACATGGCAATTAATATTGCAATTGTTGCCTATAACAGCACCTTGTAAAATAACGGTAAATTGCCAAACGTGAGTGTCAGCTCCAATCATTGAAGTTTGCACCTCTGAAAGTGGATGTATCATAGTTGTTTTTTAAAGGTGTCGTAATCCCGTATGTAATCGTCTTCAGCATAAGCCAAACTGGCAATACACATTTGAACGGCATTATGCGAATAATGCATTTCGCGCCAACACATTTTCGGAATAAATAAGCCTACATTAGGTTTGTCTAAAATAAATTCTTCTTTTTCTCCATTCAGGAGTTCAGTTTTGATAATAATCTTTCCGGCAACTGCCACCAAAATTTGTTCCAGATGAAAATGAGAGTGCCCGCCCCTGATGACATCTTCAGGCGTAAAATACGTCCAATAAATTCTGTTCACCTGAAAAGGCAAGTTCTCTTTTTCTGCCACAGAGATGTAACCCAAATCAGATTTGCCGATTTTTGGAAACTCAACGAGATAAGGCTTTTGTGAATGGCTCATGCTTTTAACGTATTAATGTTTATGCTTCCTTCAATTTTGAAAACATCTTAATTTAATAAAAGGTAACAAAGGTACTAATAATATTAAATGCTGCAAGTCTCTAATGAAAAAATGTTGTCATATTTTTAATCTATTGCGCGAAGTTTGCAACCGTTGTGCGATGTTTCCGATCCGTAGGGGCAGCCTGTCCCGTACACTTCCTGTCGGGATATTGCATACGCCTTTTTTCATAACCCCTTGTGCGACGTTGTGCGACGTTCGCAACTCCCCAATCACAAATCAATCAACTTACTGAACGAATCAACCAATTTAAGTTGGTAATTCTTCTGAAATAAAAAATTTAAGTAATAGCTTATCGGTTGTTTTATATAAATCCACTTGTGATTTAAGCATTACTGATGTGGCAAGCTGAATGCTATCTAAAGTTCGTAAACCTTCATTTCCATATTTTGAGAGTTGTTTTTTTGAAAGTTCAATAACAATAGCATCAACCTCAACAAAGGAAAACTTTCCAAAATCATTCTCAAAAAGGCGTATTAATTCAATAGCTTGGTTTTCGTTTATATCTTTTGTTCTAACTTTTTTCCACACCGTTGAAATAAATTCTAATTTTGTTATTTCTTAAAGAAATAGTGCGGAAACTTTGTTTTGAATAAAAATATTTTCAATTTCTTCTGCTCCGGTTTCTTTATGATACAATTTGAATAGAGCGCATGTATCTAAAAAAAGTTTCATAA
>CAIOJS010000276.1 GCA_903858655.1 uncultured bacterium
AGCCTGCGGAGTTGATGCGATGAGTATGAAGGAATTTGAAGAGAAACTAAGCGGAAACCTATACAAAATATGGAATCGTTTAGCTTCAGGCACTTATTTTCCTCCTGCGGTGCGAGAAGTAGAAATACCGAAGAAAGACGGTAAGATGCGTAAACTCGGCATACCGACCATAGGGGATAGGATAGCCCAAACAGTGGTGAAAGACTACATGGAAACCTCAATAGACAAACTATTTCACGAAAGTTCTTACGGATACCGACCCTTAAAAAGTGCCCATCAGGCACTCGAACAGGCAAGGAAAAACGTAAAACGATACGATTGGGTAATAGACATGGATATAAAAGGGTTCTTTGATAACATAAGCCACAACCTTTTAATCAAAGCATTGGACAAAGTAGTACCAGAGAAATGGGTTAAAATGTACTGCAAGCGCTGGCTCGAAATGCCAGTACAAAAGGTAGATGGAACAATAGTAGCCAAAGAAGGACGAGGCACACCACAAGGTGGAGTAATAAGCCCTTTACTGGCCAATCTATTTCTACACTATGCTTTTGATATGTGGTTAACAAAGAAACACACATCTATCAGCTTTGAACGCTATGCAGATGATGTTATTGTGCATTGCAACACACAAGTTGAAGCAGAAGCAATACTTCTACAAATCAACGAACGTATGAATCAATGCCAACTTGAACTACATCCATTGAAAACTAAAATCGTTTATTGTAAAGACTATAAAAGAAAGCAGCCTCATAAGGAAGTCCAGTTCGACTTTCTTGGCTTTAGTTTTCAACCGCGACCAACGAAAGATTATCGGACAGGAATAATACATAATCAGTTCGATTTAGCAATTAGCAGAGCCTCACAAAAGAAAATAATAGAAGAAATAAACAGATTCAGAATCCATAGGAGGAGCATCAACACTATAGAATATATTGCTGATACTTTAGATTCCAGGCTTCAAGGCTGGGTAAACTATTATGGAAAATTCAGGAAATGGGTATTTCTAAATATTTTCCGAAGGTTAAGCTTTCGTTTGATGCAATGGGTACAGAACAAGTACAAATTTGACGGATTATCGCAAGGCTACCAATGGTTAAGAAACTATCAACGAGAGCATCCGCGACTATTTGCACATTGGCGTGTAGGTTTCAAGCAGTGATTGGAATAACAAGAGCCGTATGAATCGAGAGGTTCACGTACGGTTCTGTGAGAGGCTTGGGGTGAAATTCCCCTTGCCTACTCGACGAACTAATGTTGCACTGATTGCATGGAAACCATCTGCTTTACCCGATAATTCGCTTACATCATGGGCGTTGGGCGAATTGAAAAGCTACGGTATAATTGTTTGCTTTATTTTTAGTTTGATGCTGTTGCTGCGCATATTAAAGCTGATAGGCGTTATTGATATTATCACACGTATGCTGAATCCTTTTCTAAGAATTTTGGGGATAGGAAAAGAAGTTACCACTATAGCACTGGTTGGATTGACATTGGGTGTGGTTTATGGAGGCGCTTTGATTGTGGATGAAGTAAAATCAAATCCTTCAATACCAAAAAAAGACATCTTTTATGCAATGGCACTTATGGGGCTTTGTCATAGTGTTATAGAAGATACAATTCTGATGGTTTCCTTAGGCGCTTCTTTTGTTGGAGTGTTTATTATCAGACTTATTTTAACGATGATAGTGATATTTTGTTTGGTAAAAATAACGGGGTTATTATCAGATAAGATGATGTTTACCATGTTTTTAAGGAAAGAAAGGAAAGTGATTTGAGAATTTGAGGATTTGGAAAGTGAAAGAATATCGCCACAGGTTTACTGATTATAATCACAACATCGGAGTAAATGTTTTTTGCTATCGCAAAAATTATATTTGAGAAAATTTTCAAAAATTTGGATGACCCCAATCATAAATCATCAATTCCCAATCAGAAATTATTCCCTACTTTTGTAAAAAGTTTTCTATCATGATAAAACGTGTTATCTCAGGCTTTGCCTTGATATTGGTCGCTATTGCACTTATTAGCTGGGGTTCTGTCGGACATGTAAAGATTAGTGATTGTGTTTCACTATCTTTTTTTCAGCAGATGGCACAATTCAGCGCCTGGCCGCAATATCTTGCCGATCATTCCTCCGATGCCGACGACCGCAAATCCACTGATCCATCTGAAAGTCCAAAACACTTTATTGATATTGACAACTATGCCGAGTTCAACACCAATCATAAGATACCACAGACCTGGGATTCTGCAGTGGCTGCACATGGCAACACATGGGTTACAAGTCAGGGCATATTACCCTGGGC
>CAIOJS010000277.1 GCA_903858655.1 uncultured bacterium
ACCTACTTCTTGAACCAACGCTTTGATGTTATCTTGAAAGGCGTTGAGTTTGATTCGCTCCAACGCAAGAATATCTACCGCGAAAAGAAAAACTATAACCAACCGGAGATTGAATACGCGATTTTAGGCGGGTTTGGTGCTGTCCAAGAACTGATTCGCCTCGGATTTGGCGAGTCGTTGATAGATGAGTTGTTCTTACAGGGAATGACAGCCGAACGTGCTTATCAATTGGGGCTTTCCAATGGTTTGGATACGGATGAATTTTCACTTTTGGAGCGCGCATTCGAAATTGCACGACTCAAACAGAAATATGCCGTGCCTTACGCCGTGGCGATGTACAACTTGCAAAAGAAAGATGCCTTTTTGGAAGGTTGCAACGATGCGAAATTGGTGAAACAAACCGGGGAAACATTTAATCCCGAGAAAAATCCTTACATCAATCATGGTTTGCTACGTTTGTTGAACATGGGTGGACGCAATCCTGCTTTGGATTTATCGGTGAGGGGAACTTTACCCGGATGGACAAACACGTATGACGATTTATATCAGGATTAGTTTTGTTTAGTTCCTTGTTCATAGTTTAGAGTTCAGAGTTATTTTTAACGAACTATTGATTTTCTAAAAATAAATAAGAATCATTTCCGTTTATTATACTAGAAAGAATCTCAAGTTCCATAACATTTCTGACAAAAGCTTTTTGGGTTGGCTTTTGGAAAGAGGTTAGGAACTTGGGATTTTTTTATTTCCCATGAAGGAGCGCAGGGCGTTGAGAGGACCCTAATTTTTTTATTTTGTGTTATTTTAGATGGAGTTCTGTGTGAAACTGAGGTTCGAAGGGGGGATTTATTGGAGGATGGATATCTTTTATGGCATGTAAAAAGTTATTTGTGGAAGATAAAGAGTCATTTACGGGAGGTTTGTCGGTATTTTTAATAGGTTTGACGGCGTTTTTAGGAGGGGAAAATCCACTTTTAGGAAGTGAAAATTCATTTGCATATGGTGCGTCGTTATTTGTAGGAGATGTGACGTCATTTGCTAGAGGGGGAAATCCATTTTTAAGAGGAAAAAACTCATATATTTTTGATAGAATATGTTTTTTATTGCTTATAATTAGTTAAACATTAGGTGCTTATGTCATCATGAAAAATATTTTAAAAAACTTGACTTTTGTGTTTTGACTTTTATTATTTTGAATTAACTTAATGAACTCCAGAGCGTATTAATTTGGTTAATAAAAGTGTTTATAACAAAAATTTTATGCTGGGCTGATATTATTTTATAATGAAACGAATGACATATGAGCTGAATGTTATTGTTTATTAAAAAGCCATAGGATTGCCAATTAGCACGTGCGCGATACGCCTCAATGAGGAGAAATGGAAATGAAAAAGGAGATAGGCTTGTCTCGTATTGAGGCAAAACTTTCCATTTTATTAATTAATAAGCCTTCGCCTTGCTACTTCATTTCAACTCCACATTCACATACCCATCTTCCGTTGACCAACAAATAGAATCGCAAACAAGATTCTTGATTTTTTTGATGTTTGCACCGCCTATGGCATAAATAACATTGTTTCCTGAAAGGTATCGGGCTTTCACCGTATAATAATAGTCGGGTGGCAACAAGACATTATATTTTGTGGTAGTTATTGTATCGGTCAACACAATAAAATTATCTTCAATCTTGCCGCGATAAATGGTGATGGGCACTCGTGGATTGTCAGCATTGATAGTAATGGTGATGTTTAAGCCTGCTTCCAAGGGTTCTGTAGTATTGCAATCGGAATAGTTATAGTTAGCGCAATCGACCGAACTATATTGCGAATTACGTTTATACGATCCAAGCATCAGCAAAACAAGTAGGGGGAGCAGCAGTTTGGTGGCAAGAAGATATTTCATATTACATCCAAGTTATTTTATGATTGAGTTTGCGTTTGTTGATGGGGATAAAAAATCCTGCACTGATAGTTATCCAATGTTTCGAGCCGTAATATTTGTCTTGATTGGCATATTCATAAGCTGCCTTGACGAATAGATTGTCGGACATATAGCCATAGCCGATGCCCGGAACGAAGGAAAGTTTATCCGTAGGTTTCTGAGTAGTGCCTTCATACGAACCCCATGAGTACATACCTTTCAGACGTATTAAAATACCTTGTCGGCGGTGGATATTTTGAGTCTTGAAAGCAAAAAGTTTTTCAAAACTTGCATACAGATATTGTTTCTTTTCCCAAAGTTGATAGAAAGAACCATCGGGCTGAGGCTCCAAGATACGTTTTTTAGCAAGACGTTTGTTAAACCCCACCTCGAAGCTGCTATTATACTTCGAATCGAAAATGCCGACGCCTGCGCCCATAAAAATATCTTTAAAGTTGAAGGCAAAAGCATTGTAGCACACCGATATCTTATCATAAAAAGGTAGAATACTCCCGTGATAGCCAAGTTTTCGCAAAGCCACCACAGCATTTCGCCTATTCAAAATCTTGGCATAATCAACCGCATTAACTTTTTGCTTGGTGTTGATATAAACTTTTATTTCCGTTTGATATTTAGCCAAGGTATCGAGCATTGCCACATCATTATTGCGTATTGCATATTCAATGGCGTTTGCTCCATGGATATTTTTAGAATTTGGATGGGCATTATTGCGCAACAGAAGCCCTACTATTTCAGTGTTCCCGAAGTAAGCAGAGCAAGTCAATGCGCTGGTACTATCGTGAGTTTTTAAATTGGGATTGGCAAAGTTTTGCAATAGATAAGAAGCCATATCATATAAATTATATCCGCAGGCATAGGTCAAAGCTGTGATACCGTCTCCATCGTCGGCGTTGATATTGGCACCATATATTAATAGGGAATACACAATTTCAGGATAGTTTTGTATGGCGGCACTCATTAGGGCAGTGCGCCCTGAATTTGGGTCGAGCTTTGGATCGGCACCATTATATAAAAGTATTTTTACAATATCTAGATGACCTTTTTCAGCAGCATACATCAGCGGCGTAATTCCTTCTTCATTGCGACAATTGACATCTGCACTGTCGAGCAAAAGACTCAGCACAGAATCTGCTTGTCCCTGATAGGCTGCCATCAACAATCTGTTGTTTCTCTCCTCAAAGGTTTGAGAGAAGGTAAAACAGGGGAGAAGTAGCAGCAATATGAAGAGGATGCGTCTAGTTAATATCATGAGTAAAATAAAAATTTTATTCTGTTTTTTGTGATTCTGATAAACAAATAACTCACAAATTTAAATATAATTATTAATTTTGTAAAAAAAAATAATCATGAAACTATTAGAAGGAAAAACAGCAGTGATTACCGG